>NZ_JBHYKG010000126.1:0-23492 GCF_042741245.1 Kitasatospora sp. NPDC058965 | reverse complement strand
GAACCGGTGGGCGCCCGCCCCCGTCTCAGTGCGTGCCGTACACCGCCGCCACGTTGTCCTGCGGCGGGTGGGCCTTCCCCGCGGGGCCGGCAGCGAAAGCGGTGAGCAGGTTCTCGGTCACCTTCCGGGTCAGCGCGCCCGCCTTGGCGTCCATCGAGTGGTCCGCGCCCGAAGTCCCGTCACCGGCGGCGTCCAGCGCCTCCACCCAGCGCATGGTGCCGCTGGCGAAGACGCCCGCGCCGGACGGGGCGGCGTAGAAGGCGGTGTCGCTGAAGCTCTTGCGGCCCTCGCAGACCACCGGCGAGTGGGCCAGCACCTCGATCGGCCGCGGGGTGGTGAAGGAGGTGTTCACCCGGTCGTACTCGACGCCGACCAGGTGCGGGAAGCTGTCGCCCGCCTTGGCGCCGGTGCCGGCGAAGAGCCAGTGCCCGGGATTGGTCACCACGTAGGGCGCGTCCACCGGGTAGCCGTCGTAGATCACCCCGAGCAGCGAGGACTCCGGGTCCGCCTGCGGGGCGACCCGGAAGTCGTTGGTCGGCGGCTTGCCCGCCTTGAAACCGGGGTCGTCCTGGTACGAGGTCTTGTAGCAGACCACCTGCCGGTCGGCGCCGGTCGGCGAGGGCTCGTACCGCACCCGCCGGTAGCAGCAGTTGGCCCCCAGGATCGCCACGTTGGTGCCGGCGTCCCGGGCCGCGGTGACGTGCGCCCGCTGCTCCGGCGACCAGTACTCGTCGTGCCCGGGCGAGAGCACGGCGGTGGCGCCCTTGAGCAGGTCCGGCGAGCCGGCCAGGTCGGTGCTGGTGGTGTACGCGAGCGGCAGGCCGAGCTGCTCGGCCAGCGCGATCAGCGGTGCCTCGTAGACCAGGAACAGTCCGGCGCCGTCCGCGTACTGGTACGGGCGGTCGAAGGAGACCACCAGCGAGCGGGTCGGGTAGCCGCCGGTCGGTCCGTTGTAGAGGTTGTAGCCGCCCCACTCGTTGTAGGCCTGCCAGGTGGCCACCGCGTTGACCACCACCACCTTGCCCGCGGTGCTCGCCGAGCGGACCGTGACCGGCACGTACCGCTGGCCGGCCCCGCCGTCGGCGTCCAGCCGCAGCAGGTAGCTGCCCTCCGGCCAGCCGGTGGTGTCCACCGTGGTGCTCTTCGCCCAGGCCGTCGACACCATCCGGGTCGCCTTGTCCACGGCGGCGGCCGGCTGCTTCGTGCCGGTCAGGCGGTCGGACTGCCAGACCTGGCGGCCGCGCGCGCCGCCGTAGTACCCCATCCGGTAGGCCGTCACCTTGAACCCGGGCGCGGTGGTGGAGACGTGCAGCCCGAAGCTCTCGCCGGGCAGCACGCTGACCCGGTCCGCCCAGCCCTCGATCGCCCGGTCGGGTCCGGCGTTGCCGATCCGCCACTCGGGGTTGCCCGGGCGGTCGTTCTCGCGCGGGGCCGACGGCGCGGGCGAGGCCCCCGCCGCCCCCGGTCGCACCGCGGCGCCGGACGCGCCGCCGGAGGCCGTGCCGCTGCCCGCCGAACCGCAGGCCGCCAGTCCCAGCCCGGCCGCCGCGCCGCCCGCCAGTCCGAGGAACCGCCGCCGTCCCCTCCCCCGCCCGCCGTCGGGGGACCGCTGCTCGGACATGCGCCACTCCTGGATGTCGGGGTCCGCCTGGACCGGGAACCGCCCTCCATGCTCCCCCACGCACCGTCAGCACCCGCCTACCGGGTGGCGACCACGCGCACGCCCTCCACGGTAAGCGGGTCCTCGGCGGTCCGCCCGCTCCACCTGCGGGCCGCCAGCCGGGGCCAGAGCGCCAGCACCGCGGGCAGCGCGAGGTAGCCGAACCGCCCGGCGGGGGCCAGCATGAACGCCACCGTCAGCCCGGCGGCCAGCAGGTCGGCGGCCGCCACCGCGGTGGTCGGGGGCCGCCACAGCAGCCAGGCGGTCACCGCCAGGCCGCCCAGCACCAGCAGCACGATGGACAGGGTGTGCCCGGTCGGGCCGAGGTCGGCCAGCACCTTGCCGGGCAGCGGGCTGCCGGCCGGGGTGTGCACCTTGGCCAGCCCCAGCGGGAACCGGACCACCTGCTCCTTCAGGTCCTGCGGCCGGGTCAGCAGGTACGGCAGGATCACCGCCCCGCCGACCAGCAGCGCGGTCAGCGCGGCCCGGGCGGCGGACCGGCGCCCGTGCACCCGCCAGAGCAGCAGCACCGCCACCGGCAGGGCCGGCCAGGCGGTCCACTTGAGGGTGCAGGCGAGCGCCAGCACCAGCCCGGCGGCCACGGTCCGCTCGCGGGCCGCCAGCGCCATCGCCAGGCAGCAGACCCCGATCAGCGGCAGGTCCACCCCGCCCACCGCCAGGGTGAGCGCGATCAGCGGCGAGCCGGTCAGGATCCCCAGCGGCAGCAGCGGCGAGTACTGCGGCCCGGGCCTGAGCAGTCGCCAGCTGACGGTCAGGCAGCCCAGGAAGGTGAGGGCGAACCAGATCCGGGCGTCCCCCAGCACCTGGGCGGCCACGGTGGCGTCCCCGAGCACCGCCCGGGGCAGCCCGAAGACCGCCATGGACGGCAGGTAGGGGTTGAAGTCGGTGACGGCGGTCGGGTGCGGCAGGTAGGGCGTGCCGGTGTGCAGCAGCAGCCGGGCCGAGCGCTCGACCACCATCACCTCGGACTGGTGCCGCCCCTGCGCCGCCAGCACGCCCAGCGGCAGCAGCACCGCGCCGAGCAGCGCGATCGCGGCCGCCACCCGCCCGGCCAGCCGGCGCGGCAGGGTGACCACGGTCAGCCCGGCCAGCAGGTAGGCGGGGGCGGCCACCTCGCCCCAGAGCTGCTGGTTGGGCAGGTTCGAGACCAGTGGGAAGGCCGCCGCCCAGCCCGCCGCGACCAGGCAGCCGAACAGGTGCACCAGCCGGTGGTCGGCGACCTGGGAGACCAGCGCGGTGAGCCGGGCCCAGCGCGTCTGCGGCTCACTCGTCCGAGTGGCGGGTCGTTGGTGCGGTACCCCGGTCCGGGGGCGGACCGGGCGCGCCTCGTGCTCCCGGGACGACCCGTCGGCCGCGCCGGGGCGGTGCCCGGACGGGTGGCCGCCGGGGTGCCGGGCGGTCGGCCCGGCGGCGGTCGGCGTGCCGCGCCGAACGCCGAAGCGGCCGCGCGCGCGGGGCGCTCCGGACGAGCGGGTGGTCACCATGGAGGAAGGTTAGGGCGGCGGTGCCGCCGCTGTCCTCCGCCCCCCGGGGCTTCTCAGAAGGTGGTCCATCGGCTATGCGCTCCCCCAACTCGGGTACCGATCAGTAACTTCAGCGTCCGAGCACCGCCTGCATCACGCTCCTGGCGATCGGCGCGGCGAGCCCGCCGCCGGTCACGTCGGTGGCGTCGCTGTCGGCGATCACCACCGCGACGGCCACCGGGGGCACCTGGGTGGAGCCGGCCGGCTTGGCCCAGGAGATGAACCAGGCGTAGGGCACCCCGGAGTTGTCCACCCCGTGCTGGGCGGTGCCGGTCTTGCCGCCGACCGTGGCGCCGTCGATCCGGGCGTTGCGGCCGGTGCCGTTCTCCACCACGTCCGTCATCAGCTGCTGCACCTGGCCGGCCACCGCCGGGCTCATCGCCTGCGCGTAGCTGCGCGGCTGCATCAGCTGGACCGTGCTCCCGTCGGACTTGGCGAGTTTGTCCACAAGCTGGGGATACATCACGGTGCCGTTGTCGGCCACGCCCGCCGCGACCATGGCCATCACCAGCGGGGTGGCGGCGGTGTCGAACTGGCCGATCGAGGAGAGGGCCAGCTGGGACTGGTTCATCGCGGTGTCGAAGTTGCTGCGGGCGGCGCGCACCGGGGTGTCCAGCCGGGCGTCGTTGAAGCCGAACTTCTGGGCCGTGGCCACCATCTTCTCCAGGCCGGTCTGCACGCCCAGGTAGCCCAGCACGCTGTTGCAGGAGAGCGTCATCGCGGTGTCCAGGTCCATGTTCGGCTGGTCGCAGGCGCCGGTGTCGTTGACCAGCGTGGTGGTGGTGCCGGGCAGCACGTAGGGCGAGGGCGCGGTGGTGGGCGCGTGGATGTCGGTGACCACGCCGTTCTCCAGCGCCGCCGCCGCGGTGACGACCTTGAAGGTGGAGCCGGGCGGGTAGGTCTGGCGCAGCGCGCGGTTGAGCATCGGCTGGTCGGTGTCGGCCTGCAGCTTGGTCCAGGCCGCCTGGTCGGCCGCCGAGGAGCCGGCGAAGCTGCCCGGGTCGTAGGACGGGGTGGAGGCCAGCGCCAGGATCCGGCCGGTGGCCGGTTCGATCGCGGCCACCGCGCCCTTCTGGTTGCCCAGACCCCGCATCGCCGCCTGCTGGGCGGCCGGGTCGATGGTGGTGTGCACCTGCCCGCCCGGGCTCTGGTGGCGGGAGACGGCGTCCCACAGCGCCCAGCCGGACAGCCGGCCGTCGGTGCCCGAGAGCAGCGCGTCCTCGGTGCCCTCCAGCTGGGTGTTGCCGTAGATCTGCGAGGAGAAGCCGGTGACGGCCGCGTACTGCGGGCCGTCGGTGTAGGTGCGCTTGTAGTCGTACCGCCCTCCGGTGGCCGCCGAGCCGGTGACCGGGTCGGCGCCGACCAGGATGGCGCCGCGCGGCTGGTCGTAGCGCAGGATCGCGGGGCGCTGGTTGGCCGGGTTGTGGTTGTACTGCTTGGCCTGGAAGAACTGCACCCGGGTGGCCTGGGCGGCCAGCAGGACGGTGAGCAGCACGCAGAACATGCCGGCCCGGCGGCCGGTGGTGGAGATCCCGGGCAGCCCCTGCGGCCCGTTGCCGCCGGCCCGCGGCTTCGGCGGTCGGCGCCGTGGACGCGGCATCAGCCCTCCAGGTCGGTCGGTGCGGCGCGGCGGGCGGTGTCGCTGAGCCGCACCAGCAGCGCCACGATGATCCAGTTGGTCACCACCGAGGAGCCGCCCTGCGCGACGAACGGCAGGGTGGCGCCGGTCAGCGGGATCAGTGCCAGCACGCCGCCGGCCACCACGAAGACCTGCAGGCCGATGATGGTGGCCAGGCCGATCGCCAGCAGCCGCCCGAACGGGTCGGTGAGCGCGATCCCGGTCCGGTAGCCGCGGGCCACCAGCACCGTGTAGAGCAGCAGCATGCCGAGCAGCCCGACCAGGCCGAGCTCCTCGCCCACGGTGGCCAGCACGAAGTCGGACTTGGCCGCGAAGCCGATCAGGATCGAGTGCCCCTTGCCCAGCCCCTCGCCCAGCAGCCCGCCCCAGGCGAAGGCGAACAGCGACTGGGCGATCTGGTTGGCCCCCTGGCCCGCCTCGATGGAGGCCAGCGGGTGCAGCCACTGCTCCACCCGGGCGTGCACGTGCGGGGAGAACCGGGCGACCACCGCCACGCCGACCGCGGCCAGCACCAGGCCGATGGCGATCCAGCCGATCCGGGCCGTGGCCACGTAGAGCAGCACCACGAAGATGCCGAAGTAGAGCAGCGACATCCCCAGGTCGGTCTCCAGCACCAGCACCCCGATGAAGGCCGCCCAGACCAGCAGCATCGGTCCGAGCACCCGGCCGGGCGGGAAGCGCAGCTTCCAGATCTGCTTGCCCGTCAGCGCCAGCGCGTCCCGGTGCATCGCCAGGTAGGCGGCGAAGAAGACCACCAGCAGGATCTTGGCGAACTCGCCGGGCTGGATCGAGAACGAGCCGACGGTGATCCAGATCCGCGAGCCGTAGACGGCCGGGAAGAAGATCGGCGCGACCAGCAGCACCAGCGCCACCAGCGCCCCGCTGTAGGCGTACCCGCGCAGCCTGCGGTGGTCCCGCAGCAGCACCACCACCAGCGCGAACAGCGCCACCCCGAGGGTGGACCAGAGCAGCTGGGTGGGCGCCGCGTGGCTGCGCGGGGTGGCCCGGTCCAGCCGGTAGATGACGACCAGTCCGATCCCGTTCAGCAGCACCGCGGTGGGCAGCAGCAGCGGGTCGGCGTACCGCGCCCGCCAGCGCACCAGCACGTGCGCGGCCAGCGCGAGGCCGCCGAGCGCGGCGCCGTACGTCGCGGCGTCGGCCGGGGCGTGGCCGTCGATGTTGACGCCCACCTCGACGTAGCCGAAGACCGCGATCGCCACCGCGCCGACCAGCAGGAACAGTTCGGTGTTCCGGCCGGTCCGCGGGCGCGGCGCGGCTGGTTCGCGCCCGGCGGTGGCGACGGTGGCGGGTGTGGCCATGGGGTGCGGCGCGGGTCAGGCCGGCTGCTTGGCCTTGAGCATCTCCTTGAGGTGCTCCTCGGCCTCGGTGGAGAGCGAGGTCTGGATGATCCGGCCGTCGAACCGGCCCAGCGCCGGGACCACCTTGTCGGCGGTGGCCTTGCGCACCAGCAGGAAGACCGCGGCCGCGCCGGGCTGCAGGTGGTCGCCGACCTGGCGCATGAAGGCGTCGTCGACCCCGATGTCGGTGGCCGAGCCGACGGCCGCACCGGTCACGCCGCCGACCGCGGCGCCCAGGAACGGCATGAAGAACAGCAGGCCGATCACCCCGCCCCAGAGCGCGCCGGAGGCGGCCGCGAAGCCGGTGGTGCTGGTGGCCTGGTGCAGCTTGATCCGCCCGTCCTGGCGGCGCTCGACGACGACGATGTCCTCGAGGTCCAGGAGTTGCTGCTTCTGCAGGGCGAGCGCCTCGTCACGGACCTGCTGGGCGGTGGCGAGATCGGGGTAGGCGAGCGCGAACAGGTTGCTCACGGGTGGTGTCCTTCCGGTTCGACGGACGTGCTGACGCCACCGTAGTGATGGATTGGCATATTTATCCATCATTTGATCCGGTGTGTCCGTTTTCCCGAAGCCCCCTCCTGGTGCGCTCCTCGGTCCCCGCCACCGCCCCGTTCGAAAATTCGATCGCCAGGAAGCTGAACACCCCTCAGACTGCCCCGGTGAACAGTGCAACCGAGCGTACGGCGCAGGTCTTGGTCTCCCACCGCGAACAACTGCTGGGGGTGGTCGGCCCGTTCCCGCTCGCCCGACCCCGCTGGCACGACGTGGAGCCGGTCAACGAGCACCTGGCCGCCGTGCTGGGCGTCCCCACCGTGGTGCTGCGCCTGGTGGACGTGGCGGGCGGCGGTGGCGGCCGCGGCGGCCTGGTCACCTACCACGCCGAGGCGCTCACCGCGCCGGCCGTCGAGCTGCCGGCCGCCGCCGAGGCCGACCGGGCGGCCCTGCGCCCGCACCCGCTGCGCGCCGACTACGCCACCGCCGACGGGGTGCGGGCCGCGCTGGACTGGGCCGAGCGGGAGCTGGCCGCGGCCGGCCGCCCGGTCACCGGCCCGGCGGTCCAGGTGAAGACCTGGAACCTGGCCGGCCTGTTCCGGCTGCCGACCGCCGCCGGTCCGGCCTGGCTGAAGACCGGCCGGGAGTTCGCGGTGGACGAGGCGGTGGTGGTGGCGCTGCTCGGCGCCGTCGACGCGCCCTTCGTGCCGACCGTGCTCGGCGCCGAGCCGGCCCGCCGCTGGCTGCTGATGGACCACGTGCCCGGCGAGGACTGCTGGGGACCGTCCACCGAGGTGCTCGCGGCCACCCTGCCGCGGATGGCCCGCGCCCAGGCCGCGCTGGCCGCCAGCTACCCGGGCGGCGAGCCGGCCGCCGGGCTGGCGGACCGGACTCCGGCCACCCTGGTCCCCGCGGTGAAGCTGCTGCTGGACGGCGAGGCGGGGGCCGAGCTGACGGCCGAGGAGCTCACCGCGGCCCGCGCGCTGGTGGAGCGGCTGCCCGAGCTGGTCGAGCGGCTGGCCGCCTGCAAGCTGCCGCACACCCTGGTGCACGGCGACTTCCACCCCGGCAACTGGCGCTCGGCGGGGCGGGACAGCGTGCTGGTGGACTTCGCGGACGCCTACTGGGGCCACCCGGCCTTCGACGGGCTGCGCCCGGCCGACTTCCTCGACGCCGAGCACTGGGCCGCGGCCACCGAGCTGTGGTGCGAGGCCTGGCGCACGCTGGTCCCCGGCAGCGACCCGGCCGGCGCGCTGCGGCTGGCCGCACCGCTCTCCCACTTGGCCTACGCGGTGCGGTTCCAGGAGTTCCTGGACGGGATCGAGCCGAGCGAGCGCCGGTACCACGAGGGCGACCCGGCCGCCGAGCTGCGCGCGGCGCTGACCGCCGCCGAGGCGCTCTGACCGTGCGTCAGCGGGCGGCGGCGGTCGTGGTCACCGAGACCTGGGCACCGCCGGACTGCCAGGCGTAGAGCTGCTCACCGTCCAGCGCGACCAGGAACTGGCCGCAGCTGGCGGTGGGCCGCCGGTCGATCCCGGCCGGGAACCAGTGGGCGCTGAGCTTGGCCGGAAGGGCCGACGGCACGGCGCTGCTGCACGCGGCGGGCAGCGCGCCGCCGGGCAGGTGGGCGTGGAGCAGGCGGTCGCCGCCGTTGCTGGAGGCCTTGTAGTCGACCTCGGTGGCCGTGTCCGGCAGCCAGCGCGGCAGCGACGGACGGGCCGCCTTGGCCTGGGCGCCCGAGGCGTAGCCGGCCCGCACGGGGCGCGGCGGTCCCAGCAGCTCGCCGGCCACCGGCAGCAGGGTGTACCCGAGCGTGAACACGCCGACGGCGGTGGCGGTGATCCCGGCGACGGTGCTGGTCCTGAGCGGCATGGCCTTCCTTCCTGATGGGCAGCCCTCCCCGAACTGCGGTACTCCCATGCTGCTGGTCGGCCCCGCCCCGGCGCGTCCCTCCGCCGCACGACCCGCTCCCCCCGCCGGAGGGCCCCCCTCTCCGACTTGAGGGTGACGGCGACACGCCCCCGACTCAGGGTTCCCCGGCTGCGGCCGCCCCGGAAAGCAGGATAAAAGGCGGCCAAATGCCGCATTCCGGACAGAGGAGCCGCCCGTGCGCCTGACCCTGCCGCCCGCCGCCCCGCTGACCCTGAGCCCCGACGCGTCGGGCCTGGTCGGCGAGATCGAGGCGTACCTGGCCTCGCTGCCCGCCCCGCCCCGGCCCCTGGTCCCGTACGTCTGCCCGTCCGGCCGCACCCTGCAGCCGTGGAACGCCGAGTACCCGCTGCCCCGCCGCACCCTGCTGGACCGGCTGGTCCGCCGCCCGGGCCGCCCGGTGCCGGTCAGTGCGGCCCAGCACCTGCGGCTGACCTCCCGCTACCTCACCCAGCACGGCTGGCTGCAGGGTGCGATGTGGGACGGCGCCGGGCGGGTCTGCCTGCTCGGCGCCCAGGCGGCGGTGCTGGCGCACGGCTACGGCTCGCCCGCCACCGTGCGGACCGCGCGGGCCCAGGTGATGGAGGTGCTGCACGCCACCGGGCGCCCGGCCGCCTCGCCCGACGAGTACAACGACCGGCCCGGCACCCGGCAGGCGGACATCCACCGGCTGCTGGAGCAGGCCGCGCTGCGCGCCCGCCGGCTGGACCTCTGACGTCCGGGGCCGGTGACCTGCTGTTGCACGACCGTGACGCCGGGCCGACGGGATCAGGATCTGCGCTCGCCAAGCTGGTGCAGACAGACCACTCCAGCTCTTCCGGGGGGAAGTTCCCATGGCTGCTCGTCGCCGGCGCGGTTCCGCCGCCGCCCTCGCCCTCACCGCCGCGCTCGGCGTCGGGTCCACGCTGCTGCTCACCGCCTGCGGACCGGACGAGACCGCGGGCGCGACCGCCTCGCCGAGCGGCGCGGCCACCGCCGTCCCGGGCGGGGCGACCGGACGCCCGAGCGGCAGCGCCTCGCCCGGCCGCCCGACCCCGGCCCCGCCCGCGCACGGCACCGGTGTCCCGCACCTGACCGTCAGCAACGGGACCTCGATCGTGCTGCTCGACTCCAGCACGGTCGACTTCCACACCCTGGTGCGCGACCTGGCCTGGTCGCCGGACGGCAGCAAGGCCGCCTTCATCGACGGCGACGGCAACCTGGTGGTCAGCAAGCCGGACGGCACCGGGAAGGTGACCGTGGCCAAGAACCCGGGCCACCAGACCTGGTCGCACCCGACCTGGCAGGTCGTCAAGAGCGACCCGAACATCGGCAACCCGGCCAAGAACAGCATCTTCCTGACCGTGGACAAGGGCGGCAGCACCACGCTGGCCGGGGTCCCGGCGGACGCCGTCGGCGCCACCCCGACGCAGCTGTCGCTCAACGCCGAGGGCGACGGGGAGAACGTCACGCCGCTGCCGCAGACCGGCAACGTCTGGCCCAACGTCGGCGGCAACTACGGCAGTGCCGTGTACGCCAACACCGGTGACGGGATGGTCTACATCCGCGACGACTCGCTGCGCCAGCAGGGCCGCAAGCTCACCGCCGGGTCCCAGCCGGCCCTGTCGCCGGACCAGCACGAGGTGGTGTTCGTCCGCTCGGTCGGCGGCCACGACCACCTGTTCACGCTGGACCTGGACACGCAGAACGCCCAGCCGCGCGACCTGACCCCCAAGGCCACCACCGACTACACCGAGCCCGCCTGGGCGCCGGCCGGCAAGGAGCTGGCCGCCCGCACCCCGGACGGCATCGTGCTGCTGCCCGCCGACGGCTCGCAGGCCCCCAAGCCGACCGCGGCCACCCCGGGCCTGCCGGTCTACCGGTCCTGACGGACCGCCGCCACGACTCCGGAGGGGCCGACCGCTGAGCAGCAGCGGCCGGCCCCAGCGGCCGTCCGACCCGCCCGGGGCGGGTCAGCTGCGCAGGATGCCCCCGACGATGCCGCCCAGCCCCGCGCCCTCCGCGCCCGCCTGGGCGGCGTCGCGCGCCAGGTAGGGCTCCAGCGCGTGCGCGAGGCCCGGCAGCGGCATGCTCTGCAGCCAGATCTGGCCGGGTCCGGTGAGCGCGACCAAGTGGTAGCCGTCGCCGCCGAAGACCTTGTTGGCGATGCCGGGGACCCGGGTGATGGAGAACCGGACCTGCTCGTCGAACATGCCGACGTGACCGGGGTGGACCAGCATCGTCTCGTTCGGGGGCAGGTTGTACTGGGTCAGCTCGCCGGAGAGCTCGACCCAGGCCCGCCCCTCCCCCTGCAGCCGCTGCAGCACGAAGCCGTCGCCGCCCCACAGGCCGCCCCGGAACGACTGCTGCAGCGCCACCGTGGGACTCACCCCCGGGGTGCCGCAGATCCAGCCGTGCCGGTGCACCAGGACGCTGCGCCCGGGGCCGATGTCGACCGGGACGATGTGGCCGGGCACCTTGGCCGCGAAGGCCACCAGCCCGGTCCCACCCTGGGCCTGGTACTGGGTCAGGAAGATCCCGCCGCCGCCGACCGCGCGCTTGAGCGTGTTGAGCAGGCCGCCCCCGCCGCGCTGGCCGCCGATGTTCGTGGTCTGCGACATCTGCATGTTCGCCGACATCCAGGACAGTTCGCCGTGCGCCGAGACCACGCTCTCGCCCGCCGCCAGCTCGATCTCCAGCACCGGCATGGTGCTGCCCCTGACCACCGCTCGCATCGACACCCCTCCACCGCGCCCCTGGACGGCGTGCCACCGCCCTCCTCCGCAAGCTACTCGCGCCCCGAGCGGGTGGGCAGTCCCCCGGACGGAGTTGGCACGAGACTGCGACGAGGCGGTCGTGAAGACGCACAACTGAACAGAAATGAACAGGTGTACTCCTGACGATTCACCAGCTCACCTGCGGCGACCCGTATCCGCGCCGGAGCGCAGGGTGATCCCTTGTGTTTGGTCTTGTCGCAGTGTGATGTGTGCAATATCGTATGGCACCGCCGTCCTCCCCCGCCGGCGACCCGCACCCCGCGCACCCCCGTCCGTGCCTCCCCCCATGTCCGCGCACGCCCCTCTGTCCGCGCACCCCCGCTTTCCACGCACCCCCGCTTTCCGCACCCCTTTTCCGCACCCCCACCCACGCGCCCCGTTTTGGAGCCCCCATGCGCGTTTCCCTCACCCGGCTGGCCAGTGCCCTCGCGGCGCTGACGCTGGCCTCCTCCGGCCTCGGTGCCCTGACCATGGCCACCGCCACCCCGGCCGCCGCCCTGGACAACGGCGTGGCGCTCACTCCGCCGATGGGCTGGAACTCCTGGAACTCGCTGGGCACCAACGTCAGCGAGCAGCAGGTCAAGCAGACCATCGACTTCATGTCCGGCAACGGCCTGGTGGCGGCGGGCTACAACACCGTCACCATCGACGACGGCTGGTCACTGGGGTACCGCTCCGGCCAGAGCGCCCCGTTCGCCCGCAACGCCGACGGCGGCATGCAGCTGTACGACGCCGGCGGCAACCCCGTGGCCGGCATCGACGGCACCGGCAACGACGTGACCTCCGGGCACCTGGTGCCCAACGCCAACTTCCCCTCGCAGACCGTCAACGGCCAGACCGTGAACGGGATCCAGTACCTGGCCTGGTACGCGCACAGCAAGGGCATGAAGTTCGGCCTCTACGGCACCGACACCTACGAGACCTGCCAGATGCACCCCGGCAGCCTCGGCCACGAGTCCACCGACGCCAGTGACTTCGTCTCCTGGGGCGTCGACTTCGTGAAGTACGACGACTGCCCCTACGGTCCGCAGATCGTCGGGCCGGACGGGCACAACTACTACACCCAGGGCGAGGGCAAGGAGCTCACCCAGTCGATGTACGCCCGGGTGCAGACCTTCCAGCGCGCGCTGGACGCGGCCTCGGCCGCGCAGGGCCGCCCGAAGGTGGTGCTCAGCGTCTCCGCCCAGCCGGTGCACACCGGCGTGCCGTACCTGCTGAACGCCAACGACCCGGCCCGCACCGACCCGAAGATCCTGGCGGCCGGCACCCCGCAGTACCAGGCCCCCGGCTACGCGCCGACCGGCGTCTGGTGCGGGCAGGTGGCCAACCTGTGCCGGATCGGCGGCGACCGCGGCAGCGACCTGGGCGGCGTGCTCTACGGCCAGCAGCTGGGCACCGCCCTGCAGTACCCGGGCAACGTCCGTCCGGGCAGCTGGAACGACATGGACATGATGTTCGCCGGCTGGCAGGACGTCTACGGCGACTACGGGGTCACCGACACCTGCAGCTGCCACAAGCCGTTCACCGACGACGAGTCGCGCACCGAGGTCTCGATCCTGTCGATGATGGCGGCCCCGCTGATCTCCGGCGCCGACCTGCGCTCCGCCGCCGACTCCCAGCAGACGGCGAACGGGGCGACCTGGTCCACCGGGATCACCTCCTCGGCCCTGGCGGTCTACAAGAACGCCGACGTGATCGCGGTCGACCAGGACACCAAGGCGCAGCCCGCCACCCTGGTCGGCAACCCGCCCGCCTCGGCCACCGCTCCGGTGATCCTGCAGCGCCCGCTCGCCAACGGCGACACCGCGGTGCTGATGGTCAACCAGGACCCGGGCAACTGGGCGATGCCCAGCACCACGCTCGCCCAGCTCGGCCTGACCGCCGCCTCCTACAGCTACCGCGAGATCTGGAGCGGCGCCACCGGCTCCACCAACGGCACCCTGGGCGGCAACTGGATCCCCGCGCACGGCGTCGCGATGTACCGCCTGACCCCCGCCCCCGCCTACGGCCCCGCCGCCGTGGTCAACGACGGCCGCTACCACGCGATCAGCGCCGGCGGCACCAACAACCAGGCCCTGGAGGTCCAGGGCGGCTGCACCGCGAACCTCGGCGGCAACTCCGACATCAACGCCTACCAGTCCACCAACCCCGCCCAGCAGTGGACCTTCACCACCAACCCCGACGGCACCGTGCGGATCACCGACAACTGCCCCGCCCACGGCATCCTGGCCGGCGGCGGCGGAGTCGGCACCGCCTACCTGCTCGGCTACTCCGCCGGGAACCCCTGGCAGGAGTGGAAGGTGCAGCAGAACACCGGCACCGGCACCCTGAGCATCACCAACGTCGGCAACGGCCTGACCCTCGACGTCTCCGGCACCACCGCGGGCTCCAACGGCATGACCAACCCGGCCAACTCCACGGCCCCCGGCCAGAACTGGACCCTGCTCTCCTGATGAGAACCACACTCGTCGTCGCGGCGGCCGCCGGCCTGCTGATCGGCAGCACCCTGACCGCCTGCTCCAGCTCGGACGCTCCGCAGGCCGACGCCCACCTCTCCCTGACCTACCTGCAGAAGCAGGGCGACCAGGGGTACTTCGTCTCCGAGGCGGCCGGCGCCAAGGCCAGGGCCGCCCAACTGGGCGTGGACCTCAAGGTGGTGAACCTCGGGGACACCGTGGAGCGGGCGGTCAGCGAGGCACAGGGCGCGATCGACCAGCACACCAGCGGGCTGATCGTGGTGGTGCCCGATCCTTCGGTCGGACCCCAGCTGGTGCAGGAGGCGAAGGCGGGCAAGGTGCCGCTGCTCAGTTCGGACGACCAGATCTGCTCGGTCGCCCCGGACCCGCAGGCCTGCGCGCACCAGAACCTGGTGCCGCGGATCGGTTTCAGCAGCGAGCAGTTGGGCGGTGAGGTGGGCAAGCGGGCGGCCGCGGAGTACAAGAAGGCCGGCTGGAACCCCGCCGACACCCGGATCATCGAGGCCTGGAAGTCGGACGTGACGGTCTGCGGCGAGCGGGTGGCCGCGGCGGCCTCGGCCTTCGCGGGCGACGCCGGGCAGTTGCGCACGGTGGACGTGAACACCGACAACACGCCGTCCGGTGCCCAGGCCAAGGTGGCCGCCGCGCTCGCCGCCAACCCCGGGGTGAAGCACTGGGTGGTCTGGGGGTGCAACGACGAGAACGTGCAGGGGGCGATCACGGCGCTGTCCGCGGCCGGCGTCGCCGCGGACAACGTGATCGGCGTCGGCCTGGGCGCCTACCTCGCCTGCCAGGACTGGGCCACCGGCAAGCCCACCGGCATGCGGGCGGCGCTGTTCATCAACGGCGGCGACGTCGGCGCGCTGGCCGTCCAGACCATGGTCGACCACCTCCGGACCGGCAAGCCGTTTCCCCAGGAGGCCTTCGCCCCCACCACCATGGTGGACCCCAGCAACTGGACCACCTCCGGCCTGACCTGCAGCTGACCCGAGCAGCGGGACCGACCCCGTGGACCCCACCGGCCGCCGGCCGGTGGGGTCCCGTGCCGCTGCGGTGCCGGGTCAGCGGCCGCTGCCGGTGACGGTGGTTCCGTCGGGGGAGTGGAGCACGTAGCGCTGGGGAGCGATCGCGGTGTGGTGCCGCGGCAGCGCGGCGACCACGGCGGCGTGCACCTCGGCGGGGCCGCGGGCGGGGTCCGCCGGCAGCTCGATCACGGCGGTCAGCTCGCCCCCGTCGAGCGAGACCTCGCAGCCCGCGTCGACCGCCTCCCGGACCAGCTCCGCCACCGCGGCCAGCTCGATCCAGGTGCCGCCGACCGACCGCCAGCCGGGACGGTCGCGGCGGGCCCGGGGCAGGCCGGTCAGGGCGGGCAACTCGGAGAGCAGGAAGGAGCGTTCGCCGGCCACCTCGATCAGCCGGAGCAGCGCACGGGCCAGCTGCTCGCCGGTCTCCCGGGGGAAGAGCTGCGGGTCCAGGTGCAGGCTCAGCGCGACCTCGCCGCGCAGGCGCCAGATGTCCAGCATGATCCTGGTCGGCGTGTTCTCGGCCGGCAGCCAGACGAACTCCGGGTCCTCGGTGGGGACCTGGTAGCCGGCCACCGCCTCGTCCGGCACCGTGGAGCTCAGGTCGTTGAGCACCATGTGCCGCACGTAGCGCGCGCCGCGGTCGTGCGCGACCTCGTCGATCAGCGCCCACAGCCGCTGCGCGTCGAAGCTGCTGTGCCAGTAGCCGGCCAGCGAGGCCGCCCGGCTGTGCCCCAGCAGGGCGTCGAAGTCGGCCGCGGGATCGCCCAGCGGCACCTCCACCGAGAGCAGCGCGTCCTGGGCCAGCGTGCCGATGTGGCCGGCCAGGGCGGCGCGGTTGCGGTTCGCCGCCAGGGTGGCCACCACCAGGGTGCGCTGGTCCGCCAGGTGCGCGACCAGCGCCGCGTAGACGGCCAGCAGCAGGGTCGACGGGCTGGCGCCGGTCCGGCGCACCGCCCGCTCCAGCGCCACCGCACCGGCCGGGGAGCGCACCAGCAGGGTGGGCAACCGGTCGTCGGAGGGCTGCACCCGGTCGTCGGCGAAGACGGTCAGCGGGTCCTCGCGCAGGATCCGTTCCCAGTGCCGCAGCGCGGACCGGGCGCGGCGCTGCCCCGCCGCGCTGCCCTCCTGCTCGGCGATCTCGCGCGGACCGGGCGAGGCCGGTTCGGGCAGCTCCTCCCCGGCGGCGAGCAGCAGCCACTCCCGGAAGAGCAGCGCCGTGGACGCGCCGTCGATCTGGGCGTGGCAGATGACCACCACCAGCCGCACCGGCCGGTCGTCCACGGTCAGCAGGGTGAAGCGCAGCGGGAAGTCCACGGCCAGGTCGAAGGCCCGCAGCCGGTCCAGGCGGCCGAGCTCCTCGCCCAGCCGGTCCGGATCCCCGCCGGCCGGCACGGCGACCACCGCGACGGGGAACTCGCCCTCGGCCAGCTCCTGCTGCACGGTGTAGTGGTCGCCGGGGAAGACCGTGCGCAGGGCCGGGTGCCGTTCGGCCAGCGTGCGCAGCGCGTCGAGCACGGCGTCCACGGCGGTGCCGGCCGGTACCGGCCAGATCGCCTGCTTGTTCATGTGCTCGGGGCGATCGCGCTCGATGCACCGGACCATGTTGTCCTGGCCCAGCGTCAGCGGAGCCGAACCACCGCTCTCCGTGCGGTACTTGACGATGTGGGTCACGCGTGCCCCCCGGTGGTCGCCGCGCGCACGGCGGCCGGCCAGCGATCCGGGTGCGGGCCGTGGACGTGCAGCAGTGCGAGCGCGATCCGCTCCAGTCCGAAGGCCGCACAGGCCGTCTGCCCGGTGCTGCCCGCCGCGGTGAAGCCGAAGGCCTCGCCGAAGTGGTCCCGGTGCACGTTGGCCGAGGCCACCGCCTGCACCAGCCCCTCGGCGAGCTCCACCCGCAGCTCGAACTTGAGCTGCTGGCGGCGCTGGGCGGCCCGGTACAGCGGCGCGGTCGCGCCGAAGAACGGGTCGTCGGCCACCTCGACGGCCGGCTTGAGCGAGCAGTCGGTCAGCCAGTCGGCCATCCGGTCCAACCAACGGTCCCGCCAGTCCAGGCAGTGCTCCTCGGTGCCGGCCGTCACCAGCTCGGCCATCCGGAAGCTGCGCAGCCGGCCGGTCTCGGTGGTGCGCTCCTGGCGGAAGCAGCCCGCCTCCACCGCGTACCGCACCGGCTCGGCCAACTCCATTCCGGCGAGCGAGGCGTAGACCGGATAGCAGGCGGCCGGCAGCAGCACCAGGTCGGTGATCTCCTGCCGCTGGTGCCAGGGGCCGCCCGACCCGGTGAGCGGGGCCAGCGCCGCCCACTCCTTCGGGGTGCCCGCGTAGCTGTGCACGGTGCCGAGCAACTGCGGGAACGAGGCGATGTAGCCGGCCTGCTCCAGGGTGCGGCGGGCGATCACGGGCGGCACCGCGAGCCGCTGGAACGGCTCGTCGGCGGCCAGCGCGGCGATGCCGGTGCGCAGGTCGGCCAGCAGCCGCTCGAACGGTTCGGGGTAGAGGTAGACACCGGGGGCCCCGGTCGGCACCGGGCGGGCATCGGCTTCGGTCATGAGTCCACCAGGGATGAGGAGTTGACGTTCGTAGCGGGGCACCAGAGCCGCTGGTGCACGGTGAACGGCCCGGGCCCGAGCAGGGCGACGGCGGCGCGGTGGCCCGGCGGCGCGGCCAGGTCGGCGACCCGGCACGGGCCGGCCGCCGTCTCGGCGAGCACCTGTCGCGGGCCCGGCAGCGGGTGGCGCAGGCCCTCGGCCAGTCGGCCGCCGACCGCCTTCACCAGTGCCTCCTTGCGGGTCCACTGCCGGGCGAACCGTTCGGCGGGCCGGTCCTCGGCCACCCACTCGGCCTCGTCCGGCGGGAAGTACCGCCGGGCCAGCCGCAGGGCGGTCGGCCCGGTCGGCACCGGTTCCAGGTCGACCCCGACCGCGCGGTCGTCCGTCAGCGCGAAGAGCGCGAACGCGCCGGCGGTGGAGAGGTTCACGGCCGGTCCGGGCTCCGGGCCCGGCGGGCCGGCCAGTTCCGGCTTGCCGTGCGGCCCGCGCCGCCAGCGCAGGTCCGCGGCGGGCCGGCCGGCTCGGGCGCCGGTGAGCAGCCGGGCCGCGCCGTGGGCCACCACGAACCGGCACCGCCGACGCGGGTCGGTGGTGCAGCGGGCCCGCTCCTGCTCCTCGGGGTCCAGCAGCGCCCCGAGCTCGGTGCAGACCGGGGGCGGCTGGTCGGTGCGGATCAACCAGAGTTCGACGGCTGTCACCCGACCTCCTCTGGCACGAACGATCGTACGGTTTCCTGGGCAGGCTGCCACCGGGCCAGGCAGAGCAGGCCGTCGGCGTGGTCGGCCAGCAGGACCGGCCGCTGCTGCGCGCACCGGTCGCCCAGCGCGGCCCAGATCCCGGTGAACGGCGCCCCCGGTCCGATCCGCACCGGCGCGCTGCCCGGCGGCGCGGCCACCCGGGCGAGCCCGGGCCCCAGCAGCAGGGCCTCGCCCGGGTGCCAGGCCCCGGCCAGCAGCCCGGGCAGCTCCGCGGCGCCGGCGCCGACCCGGTCGGTGCTGCTGAGCAGCCCGGGGCCGCCGGCCTCGCAGAGCAGCCCGACCGCCCGGTGCCGGTCCGGCCACGGCGCCGACCGGACGAGCGGGTAGTAGGCCTGGGCCTGCTCGGCCACCAGCACCAGGGCCCGCCGTAGCAGTCCGTCGCGCGCGTAGGCCGAGGCGATGCGCAGCGCGGTGAACGCGGCCGCCGGACCCTGGTCGCAGACGGCGAAGGAGAGCGGCCGCCCGGGGCAGACGCTCCCCAGGTGCACGGCGGCGGCCCGGCCCGGCTGGACATCGGGGGAGGCGAAGACCAGCACCAGCAGGTCCACCGGTTCGTCCGGCCCGACCAGCTCGCGCACCAGGGCCTCGCCCAGTTCCCCGTAGGCGTGCCCGGTCCCCGACCGCAGCGCCGCCTCGTCCGGGACCAGTCCGTACGGCCGGACCAGGTCGGAGAGGAAGACCCGCAGGTCGGGATGGTGCGCGGCGTCGCTGTGCCCGGTGAACTCCCGGGCCAGCACGCGGCGCAGGCCCAGGCCCGGGGTCGGGCCGGCCTCGGGGTCGGGCCGCGCGGCCGGGCCCGCCAGGAACATCGGCTCAGTCCTCGGTGATGGTGTGCCCGGTGACGAAGTCGGCCAGCGAGCCGACCGAGCGCAGGTCGTCCTCGCCGATCTCCTCGACGTCGATCTGCAGGTCCAGGCTGTCCTCCAGCTCCAGGATCAGCTCCAGGGTGCTGGCCGAGGTGAGCCCGAGCTCGTCGAAGAGACAGGCGTTCTCGGGCAGGTCGGGCAGCTCCCGCTTGAGCACCCGGGGCAGCAGCTCGCCGATGCCGGCGATCACCCGGGCCCGCAGCTCGGGGTCGGGTCCGGCGATGGGTTCGGATACGGCGAGGTCGGGTTCGGATACGGAGAGGTCGAGCGCAGAGTCCGTCACGGTTCGTCCCTGGAAGGAGGGTTGAGAGAAGGGGGCGCGTCGGCCGACGGGCCGCGCAGCGGCGGGCGGGCTCAGTGTTCGAGCACCATGGCCGAGAAGGTCGCGCCGAGGCCGGCCGCTGCGATCAGGTACCGGTCGCCCGACCGGAGGAGACCACGAGCGGTGGCGGTGCGGTGGTTGATGAACGCGTCCGCAGCGAAACTGTGCCCGACCTCCGGCACATTGTCCAGCACCACGCGCTCCGGCGGGAAGCCGACCAGGCGGCAGAGCCGGTGCCAGGAGACCCGGTTGACGTTGTGCGGCAGCACCAGGGCGAGCCGCTCCCAGGAGGTCCCGGCCCGGTCCAGGGCGGCCGTCATCGCCTCGGCCATCGCCTCGGGATAGGCCCGCTGGTACCGGGCCAGCAGCTCCGGGTCGTCGGCCAGCCGCCCGTCGAACTCGCCGAGCTGGCGGCTCGCGTAGCTGAGCACCCGGTCCCGGTCGCCCTCGGCGCCGACCAGGCAGGCGGCCGCGCCCTCGCCGAAGACCGCCGTCTCCGGCACCAGTTGGGCGTCCCGGGTGAAGGTCTTCTCGCCGGCCAGGACCAGAGTGAGGGCCTGCCGGTCGCCCTCGGCGGCCAGCAGCCGGCCGGCCAGGTCGACGGCCAGCAGCGAGGCGGCGCAGGCGTGGTGGGTGACGGTGAAGGCCCGGGCGCGGTGCAGGCCGAAGCGGTCCAGCAGGCCGGGCAGTGGATTGAGCGGATAGGGCACGCCGACCGGCATGCTGCGGGCGTACAGCACGTACCGGACCAGGTGCTCGCGGCCGCGCAGCTCGGTGAGGGCCTCGACGGCGTGGCCCAGCAGGGTCTCCAGATCGCCCTCGGGATCGAGGCGGACCCGGTCCAGACCGTGGAAGCGGCGCAGCAGTGTGGTCTGACGCTTCGTCAGCCCAAGGCGCTCACCCAGCTGTTCGACCGGCACGGAAGAAGGGGGAAGATGGACGGCGACTGCCGCCAGTGCGGTCACGCGGGCTAGTATTCCCGCGCCCCGCGGACCGCACAAGACGCCGCCGGTCCCACCAGCCTCTCGGAGGCCCCCGATGACCCCCTTGCGAACCCTGCTCGTCGTGCCGCCGCTGGCCGGTCACGTGCTCCCCGCGCTGGCACTGGCCGACGAACTCCGGTCCCGCGGCCACCAGGTGGCCTGGGCCGGCTCCGGCCCCGGGCTGCGCGCGCTGCTCGGCGACCGGGAGCCGGTGCTCTCCACCGGCAGCAGGCTGTTCCGGCCGCAGGGCGGCAGCGGTCCGGCCGCGATCCGCTCGCTCTGGGAGGGCTTCGTGGTCCCGTACGCCCGGTTCAGCCGCAGGGCGCTGGCCGGGATCGTCGAGGAGTGGCGCCCCGACCTGCTGCTGGTCGACCAGCACACGCCGGCCGGCGCCCTGGTGGCCCGTCAGGCCGGGTTGCCCTGGGCGAGTCTGGCCCCGTCGGCGCTGGAACTGGTGGAACGGCTGGACCCCGAGCAGGCCCGGTGGCGCGACGGACTGCTGCGCGAGCTGTGGACCGGGGCCGGGCTGCCCGCCGAGGAGTACGCCGACCCGCGGTTCTCGCCCCGGCTGGTGCTGGCCTTCACCAGCCGGGCGCTGCTCGGTGACGTCGCGCTGCCCGCCCGCACGGCCCTGGTCGGCCCGCTGCTCGGGCGCCGACCGGTGTCCGAGCCGTTCCCCTGGGAGCGGCTGGACGCGACCCGCACCCCGGTGCTGGTCAGCCTCGGCACGCTGGCCGCCGACGTGGCCGGCGACTTCCACCAGCGGGTGGCCGAGGCGCTGCTGCCGCTGGCGGACTGGGTGCAGGGCATCCTGGTCGGCGCGCCGGGCGAACTGCCCGACCACGTCCTCGCGGTGGACCGGGTGCCGACCCTGGAGCTGCTGCGCCGGGTCCGGCTCGGCGCGGTGCTCTGCCACGGCGGCATGAACACGGTCTGCGAGGCGCTGGCGCACGGCGTGCCGGTGGTCGCCGCACCGATCCGGCACGACCAGCCGGTGACCGCGGCCCAGTTGGTCGCCACGGGGGCCGGCCGCCGGGTCGAGTTCGGCACCGCCACCCCTGCCGAACTGCGCGCGGCGCTGACCGGGGTGCTGGCCGAGCCCGGGTACCGGGAGGCGGCGGCGGGCGTGGCGGCGCAGTTCCGCCGGGACGGCGGCGCGGCCGCGGCGGTCGACCGGATCGAGCAGCTGGCCGTCTGACGCGTGGACTTCATGGTCCAGACCATTGTCTTCCGAGGCGCGCGCACCATAGGGTGACCGCGACCCCGGGATCTCGCAGGCACTGCGACCAGTGCCGCCCCCGGGCCCTGCGCCGATCCCACCGACCACGGGAGTCTCGGTTGATCGTCACCAAGGGACTGCGGAAGAGCTACCAGTCCCGTCGCTCCGCCCCCGTCGACGCGGTCCGGGGCCTGGATCTCACCGTCGAACCCGGGGAGATCTTCGGCCTGCTGGGCCCCAACGGCGCGGGCAAGACCACCACCATGCGGATGCTCGCCACCCTGATCCGCCCGGACGGCGGCGAGGCCACCCTGGCCGGCGCCGACCTGCGCACCGAGCCGCACGAGGTGCGGCGCCGGATCGGCTACGTCGCCCAGGGCGGCGGCACCACCGACGGCGCCACCGCCCGCGAGGAGTTGGTGATGCAGGCCCGGCTGTACGGGATCGGCAAGGCGGAGGCCGGCCGGCGCGCCGTCGACGCGCTGGCCGCCTTCGAGCTGACCGAGTTCGCCGACCGCCCCTGCGCCGGCTACTCCGGCGGCCAGCGCCGCCGGGTCGACCTGGCCCTCGGCGTCATCCACCGGCCCCGGCTGCTCGTCCTGGACGAGCCGACGGTCGGCCTGGACCCGCAGAGCCGGGCCCGGGTCTGGGCCGAGGTGCGCCGGCTGCGCGAGGACGGCATGACCGTCTTCCTGACCACCCACTACCTGGACGAGGCGGACGCGCTCTGCGACCGGATCGCCATCGTCGACCACGGCGAACTGGTCGCCGAGGGGGCCCCGGAGCAGCTCAAGCGGGAGATCTCCGGCGACGTGGTCACCCTGCAACTGGCCGAGGCGGACGTCGCCGAGGCGGACAAGGTGCTCACCCCGCTGGCCTGCGTGCACCGGGTGGAGCCGCGCGAGGGCGGTGAGCTGCGGCTCTACGTCACGGACGGGGCCAGCGCCATCCCGGAACTGCTGCACGCGCTGGCCGGGGCGGGGTTGCGGCCGGACCAGACCCGGCTGCAGCGGCCCAGCCTGGACGACGTCTTCCTGGCCAGGACCGGACGGACCATCTCCTGACGCGACGTCAGGCACACCTCAGTGGAGCACCTGTTGAAACTCGCCCGGGACACCTGGCTGATCTTCCAGCGGCAGCTGCTGCTGATGTGGCGCACCCCGGTCTGGGTGGCCGTCGGGGTCGTCCAACCCCTGTTCTACCTGCTGCTCTTCGCCCCGCTGCTGCGCCCTGTGCTGGCCCCGGGCGGCAGTTACGCCCAGGCCTACCGGATCTACGTGCCGGGGCTGCTGACCGCACTGGTCATCATGGGCGGGCTGTTCACCGGCTTCACGCTGCTCGGTGAGCTGCGGGCCGGCATCATCGAGCGCACCCGGGTGACCCCGGTCAGCCGGGTCGCGCTGCTGCTCGGCCGGGCGATGCGCGAGGTGGTGGCGCTGCTGGTGCAGGCGGTGATCATCACCGTGGTGGCGCTGCCGTTCGGGCTCGCCGTGCCCGTCGGGCAGTTGCTGCTGGCCTACCTGCTGCTCGGCATGCTGGCGCTGATGGCCTCGGCCGTCTCCTACGGGCTGGCCCTGCTGGTGCGCAGCGACTCGGCGCTGGCGCCGGTGCTGAACACCATCGCGCAGCCGGTCGCGCTGCTCTCCGGCGTGCTGCTGCCGCTCTCGCTGGCCCCCGGCTGGCTGCGCGCGGTGGCCGACTGGAACCCGTTCTACTGGGCGGTGGAGGGCATCCGGGCACTGTTCGCCGGCCATCCGGGCGACGCCTCGGTCTGGCGCAGCCTGGTGCTGGTGACGGCGCTGACCGTGGTGGCGGTGGCCTGGTCGGCGCGGCTGTTCACGGACCGGGTCCGGTAGCGCGCCCGGCGCGTACGAAGAAGAGGGGTCATCCGCCCGGCGGAGGAACCCTCTTAGTACGC
>NZ_JBHYKG010000125.1:9317-23497 GCF_042741245.1 Kitasatospora sp. NPDC058965 | reverse complement strand
GGCGCCACCGACGTGGTGGCCGAGCGCGGCGAGGCGGCGATCGAGGCGGTGCGCGAGCTGACGGGCGGTCAGGGCGCGCACGCGGTGCTGGAGGCGGTGGGCACCGAGGAGTCGATGCGCACCGCGATCTCGATCGCCCGCGACGGCGGCGCGGTGGGCTACGTCGGGGTGCCGCACGGCGGCAGCGCGGGCGTGGACATCGGTCAGATGTTCGGCCGAAACGTTTCGCTCGGCGGCGGGGTCGCACCGGCCCGCGCCTACATCCCCGAGCTGCTGGCCGACGTGCTGAACGGGTCGATCGAGCCGGGCCTGGTGTTCGACCGGACCGTGTCGCTGGCCGAGGTGCCCGAGGGCTACCGCGCGATGGACGACCGCTCGGCGCTCAAGGTGCGGATCGCGTCGTGAGGTCCGGGAGGGGCTGACGGTAGGTCAACTTCCCTCCCGGGGGCGGTACCGCGTCGCGGTACCGCCCCTTCCGTTTGCACGCAAGTTCCCGGCGGACACGACGCATTTCGGCCAGATTCCCGGCCCGTCGGTGTGAAGTGTGGGCCGAATGTGCCCAAACACTGTTCGCAGCGGGGTGATCGCTCTTAGCATGCATCGGCACGCGCGCTGGAGTGATGTCCGTCACTTCGGGTGCGCTCCACTTGTTCGCAGCACCGCGCGGACCGTCCCACCGTCCCTGCACCACCGCGCGGCCTGTGTCACCACGACGTCAGGAGAGATGGAGTGGATCATCCCCCGCAGCCCGGATCCTCCGCGGACAGCGCCGTCCCCGCTGCCGAGGTCTCCGCTGAACGAATCGAACAGACCCCGGAGTTCCGCGAGCTGCGGAGCACCTTCCGGGGCTTCGCCTTCCCGGTGACCGTGGGCTTCCTGCTCTGGTACCTGCTCTACGTGCTGCTCTCCAGCTACGCGCACGACTTCATGGCCACCAAGGTCGTCGGCCACGTCAACGTCGCGCTGCTGCTGGGGCTGCTCCAGTTCGTCAGCACCTTCGCGATCGCCGCCTGGTACGCGCGGTTCGCGGAGCGCCGGCTCGACCCGCCGGCCACCGCCCTGCGCGCCGAGTACGGACCGGTCATCACGCCCCGGGAGGCGGCCGAATGAGCACCACCGCGCTGCTGGCCTCCTCGGCCGGCGACCACCGCGTCCTGACCATGTCGCTGTTCGGCGGCTTCGTACTGCTCACCCTGGGCATCACGATCTGGGCCGGGCGGCAGACCAAGGACGCCACCGACTTCTACGCCGGCGGCCGGGGCTTCACCGGGTTCCAGAACGGGCTGGCGGTCTCCGGCGACTACATGTCGGCGGCCTCCTTCCTGGGCATCGCCGGCGCCATCGCGCTCGCCGGCTACGACGGCTTCCTCTACTCGATCGGCTTCCTGGTGGCCTGGCTGGTCGCGCTGCTGCTGATCGCCGAGCCGCTGCGCAACTCCGGCCGCTACACCATGGCCGACGTGCTGGCCTTCCGGATGCGGCAGCGCCCGGTGCGCACCGCGGCCGGCATCTCCACCATCGTGGTGTCGATCTTCTACCTGCTGGCCCAGATGGTCGGCGCCGGTTCGCTGGTGGCGCTGCTGCTGGGGATCGAGGGCGAGGCGGCCAAGCGCTGGACCGTGGTCGCGGTCGGCGCGCTGATGGTGCTGTACGTGGCGATCGGCGGGATGAAGGGCACCACCTGGGTGCAGATCGTCAAGGCGGTGCTGCTGATCGCGGGCGCCGCGCTGATGACCGTGCTGGTGCTGGCCAAGTACGACTTCAACCCGTCCGCCCTGCTGGGGGCGGCCGCGCACGCCAGCGGCAAGGGCTCGGCCTTCCTGGAACCGGGGCTGAAGTACGGCGTCAGCGGGACCAGCAAGCTCGACTTCATCAGCCTGGGCCTGGCCCTGGTGCTGGGCACCGCCGGCCTGCCGCACATCCTGGTGCGGTTCTACACCGTCCCCACCGCCAAGACCGCGCGCAAGTCGGTGCTCTGGGCGATCGGCATCATCGGCGTCTTCTACCTGATGACCCTGGTGCTCGGCTTCGGTGCGGCGGCGCTGGTCGGCCCGAAGGTGATCAAGGCCTCCAACGCGGCCGGCAACACCGCGGCCCCGCTGCTGGCCCAGCACCTGGGCGGCGGCGAGGGCACCACCGGCGGGGCGATCCTGCTGGCGGTGATCTCGGCGGTGGCCTTCGCGACCATCCTCGCTGTGGTCGCCGGCCTCACCCTGGCCTCCTCGGCCTCCTTCGCCCACGACCTCTACGCCAACGTGTTCCGCAAGGGCCGGGTGACCGAGAAGGAGGAGGTCCGCTCGGCCAAGCTGGCCGCGGTGGTGATCGGCGCGGTGGCGATCCTGCTCTCCATCTACGCGGAGAAGCTGAACACCGCCGCCCTGGTCGCGCTGGCCTTCGCGGTGGCCGCCTCGGCGAACCTGCCCAACCTGCTCTACTCGCTCTACTGGAAGCGGTTCAACACCACCGGCGCGGTCTGGTCGGTCTACGGCGGGCTGGTCAGCTCGGTGGTCCTGGTGATCTTCTCGCCGGTGGTCTCCGGGACCAAGACCTCGCTCTTCCCGCACTCCGACTTCCACTGGTTCCCGCTGGAGAACCCGGGGCTGGTCTCCATCCCGCTGGGCTTCCTGCTCGGCTGGGTGGCCACCCTGCTCTCCTCCGACCGGGCGGACCAGGCGAAGTACGCTGAACTGGAAGTCCGTTCCCTCACCGGGATCGGTGCGCACTAGGGTCCAAGATCCCTCACCGGCTCGGGCGGTCTAAGCTGGCGCCCGGTCCACCGTTCCCGGTGGGCCGGGCGCCGGATCGCTGTCCGTGGGAAAGGGAAGGTGCGCGGAATGCTCCTGGACACCTTCGGCCGACAGGCCGTCGACCTGCGGGTCTCCCTCACCGACCGGTGCAACCTGCGGTGCACCTACTGCATGCCCGAGCAGGGGCTGCAGTGGCTGGCCAAGCCGGAGCTGCTGACCGACGAGGAGATCGTCCGGCTGGTCACCGTCGCGGTGCGCGACCTGGGCGTGCGCGAGGTCCGGTTCACCGGCGGGGAGCCGCTGCTGCGGCCGGGCCTGGTGTCGATCGTGGCCGCCTGCGCCGGGCTCGACCCCCGCCCGGAGCTGTCGCTCACCACCAACGGGGTGGGCCTGGCCCGTACCGCCGGGGCGCTGCGCGAGGCCGGCCTGGACCGGGTGAACGTCTCGCTGGACACGCTGGACCCGGAGACCTTCCACACCATGACCCGGCGCCACCGGCACGAGGACGTGCTGGCCGGGCTGGCCGCCGCCGAGGCCGCGGGGCTGGTCCCGGTCAAGCTCAACGCGGTGCTGATGCGCGGGGTCAACGACCACGAGGCGCCGGAGCTGCTGGCCTGGTGCCTGGAGCGCGGCTACCAGTTGCGGTTCATCGAGCAGATGCCGCTGGACGCGCAGCACGGCTGGACCCGCACCGACATGGTCACCGCCGAGGAGATCCTGGACCGGCTGGCCACCCGGTTCACCCTGACCCCCGAACCGTCCGCGGCCCGCGGGGCGGCGCCGGCCGAGCGCTGGCTGGTGGACGGCGGACCCGGCACGGTGGGCGTGATCGCCTCGGTGACCCGGCCGTTCTGCCGGGCCTGCGACCGGACCCGGCTGACCGCCGACGGCCAGGTCCGCAGCTGCCTGTTCGCCACCGGGGAGACCGACCTGCGCACCGCGCTGCGCTCGGGGGCCGCGGACGCGGAGCTGGCGGCGCTCTGGCGGGCGGCGATGTGGGGCAAGAAGGCCGGTGCCGGGATCGACGACCCCGAGTTCCACCAGCCCGAGCGGCCGATGTCGGCGATCGGCGGCTAGCGCCGGTCGACGGCTACTGCTCGGTCCCGTCCCAGTCGTCCAGCGCCACCGTGTCGCGCAGGAAGCCGCGGACGCCGAGGAACTGGCTCAGGTGCTCGCGGTGCTCCGGACAGGCCAGCCAGGTCTTGCGGCGGTCCGGGGCGTGCAGCTTGGGGTTGTTCCAGACCAGCACCCAACTCGCGGCCGACCGGCACCCCTTGGCCGAGCACTTGGGAGGCCCGTCGGGGCCGTCGGCGGTCTGGCCGAAGAAGTCGAGACTCATGATCCACAGTCTCTCACCCGGCGGTCGCGGGTAGCATCTGACGCGAGCCTGCCAAGCGGTCGGACGGTGCGTCAGTCCGGACCGAGGGGGAAAGGGCGACGCCGGGCAGCCACGGGGGGAGCCGCCCGGCGTCGGTCCGTCGCTCCGACGGGGGATGCGGAGCGCGTACGCAGTATGTCACGACGGACCCCGGCGTTGGCTAGGCCTGACAAGATTTATTTGAGCTTCTCCTGAGGTTCAGGGGTGTCAATCGCCCGCAAAAACGGGCGAAACGGGCGCCGCTCGAGCAGGACTTGAGCTCGCCCCCGGTCTTGCCCGTGTACGGAGAGTCAGGATGAGGTGGCGTCAGTCCGTCCCGACCCGCCCGACCCACCGGTACCGCCGGGGCCGAGCATCAGCGGGGTGGTGGCCGGCACGTCGAAGGTGCTCGGCAGGCCGGGCGCCCGCTCCCGGCCGGCGTTGGCGATGACCACCGCGATGTAGGGCAGCAGCACCGCGCCGACCAGCGCGCCGATCGCCACGTACCGCTGCACGTTCCACAGCGCCACCGCCAGCAGCACGCAGGCGGTGCGGACCAGCATCGAGATCACGTAGCGGCGCTGCCGCCCCCGGACGTCCTCGGTCAGGCTGCTCCTGGCCCCGGTGATCCGGTGGACCTCGTGATCCTTCTTGCCCATCTGCACCGCCGCCTCAGCTCCGGCCCGGCCGCGACCGATTCCGCCCGGGTTGTTCCACGGTACGCCGGGCCGGCGCCGGCGGGCAGACCGGGTCAGCGAGTCGCCGTCAGGCGTCCTCGCCGAGCACCGCGAGGTACTCCGGCGGCACCGCGTCGGTGAGCCAGACCCCGTTGGCGCTGACCCGGAACTCGTGCCCGGCGGCGGCCAGCGCCCCCGCCTCGACCCGCAGCACCACCGGCCGCCCGTGCCGGGACCCGACCCGGACGGCCGTCTCCCGGTCGGCCGACAGGTGCACGTCCTGACGGCTCATCGGCCGCAGGCCCTCGCGCAGGACCACCGGCACGGTCCGGCTCGCGGTGCCGTGGTAGAGCACCGCGGGCGGCGGCACGGCCGGCAGCCCCAGGTCCACCGCGACGGTGTGCCCCTGGCTGGCCCGGATCCGCAGGCCGTCCTCGCTGTAGGCGAAGCGCTTCTTGTTGTTGTTGGCCACCACGTGGTCCAGCTGCTCCCGGGTGAGCGGGGTGCCGTGCCGGGCCAGGGCGGCGAGCAGGCTGTGCACCGCCACCCAGCCGCCCCCGTCCAGGGGCAGCCCGAGCGCCGCCGGGTCGTGGCGCAGCACTCGGGAGAGCAGTTTGGACGTCTTGACCGTCCGTCGTTCGTCGAGCAAGAACACTCCGTTCGCTAGGAAGCCTGACTGACCGAGCTCATGTTGAAGCCGCTGACCCGGACCGGCGGCATCGCGGCGCGGCTGAAGAAGTCGCCCCACTCGCGCGGCAGGCAGCGCTCGGTGCGGCCCGCCTCGGTGATCCGGCCGAGCAGGTCGACCGGGGACTCGTTGAACCGGAAGTTGTTGACCTCGCCGACCACCTGGCCGTCCTCGACCAGGTACACGCCGTCCCGGGTCAGGCCGGTGAGCAGCAGGGTGGCCGGGTCCACCTCGCGGATGTACCAGATGCAGGTGAGCAGCAGCGCCCGCTCGGTGCCGGCGACCATCTCCTCCAGCGTGCGGGCGCCGGCCTGGTCGGCGGTCTCCAGCACCAGGTTGTCCACCATCGGCCGCACCGGCAGGCCGGTGAGGCCGGCCGCGTGCCGGGTGGAGTGCAGGTTGACCAGCTCGCCGTCGCGGATCCACTCGGTGGGGCCGATCGGCAGGCCGTTGTCGAAGACCGAGCGGGAGTCGCCGGAGGAGTGGGCGAGGACGAACGGGGCGCACTCCAGGCCCGGCTCGGCCGGGTCGGCGCGCAGGGTGAGCGGCAGCTGGGCGAGCCGCTCGCCGAGCCGGGTGCCTCCGCCGGGGCGGCTGAAGACGGTGCGGCCCTCGACCGCGTCCCGGGCCTCGGCGCTCCAGGTCAGGTAGATCATCAGATCGGCCAGCGCGCTCGGCGGCAGCAGGGCCTCGTACCGGCCGGCCGGCAGCTCGATCCGGTTCTTGCCCCAGCCGAGCCGCTGCTCCAGCCGGGACTGCAGCCCGGCCACGTCCAGCCCGGCGAAGTCCCGGGTGGACTCGCCCAGCCAGGCCGAGGAGCCGCCGCCCTTGGCGTTGAACTGCACGCTGCCGGTGGGCTGGTCGTGCCGCAGCCGCAGGCCGGTGGAGCTGCCCAGGTAGGTGGAGGTCAGCTCGTGCTGGGCGAAGCCGTAGAGCGCGTGGCCGGCCGCGCGGGCCCGGGCGAAGGCGGCGCCGAGCTCCGGGGCGAAGTCGGCGAAGACGTCGATCGAGGTCTCGGCCGGCGCGGCGGTGAAGTCCCCGGTGGAGACGGCGCCGGGGGGCAGCAGCGGCTGGGCGTCCTCGGCCGGCTCGGCCGCGCGGGCCGCGGCCTCGGCGGCCCGGACCAGCTCCTCGACCTCGGCGGTGGTGACCGCCTCGCGGGCCACCACGCCGCTGGCGGTCCCGCGGGCGCCGTCCACGGTGGCGATCACGGTGAGCCGGCGGCCGCGGGTGACGCCGTTGGTGGTCAGCGCGCCGCCGGGGTGGTTGTCCAGGGCGGCCCAGCGCAGGTTGGCGGTGGACTCCTCGTCCACCAGGACCACGCAGCCGTCGGTCCGGGAGAGCTCCAGGGCCTGCTCGACCAGCTGGTGCGGAGCGTTCTTCTCGGGCATCAGCGACCCGCCTCCTGCTGCGTGTTGAGCACGTTGACCTGGGTGAAGAGAGCGGACGGGCAGCCGTGGCTGACCGCCGCGACCTGGCCCGGCTGGGCCTTGCCGCAGTTGAAGGCGCCGCCCAGCTGGTACGTCTGCGGGCCGCCGACCGCCGCCATCGAGCCCCAGAAGTCGGTGGTGGTGGCCTGGTAGGCGAAGTCCTTCACCTGCCCGGCCAGCCGGCCGTTCTTGATCGCGTAGGCGCGCTGGCCGGTGAACTGGAAGTTGTACCGCTGCATGTCGATCGACCAGGACCGGTCGCCGACGATGTAGAGGCCGTCCTCCACCCCGGCGAACAGGCCCTCGGTGTCCGGGCCGCCGGCCACCGGCTGGAGCGAGACGTTGGCCATCCGCTGCACCGGGACGTGCGCGGGCGAGTCGGCGAAGGCGCAGCCGTTGGACCGGCCCAGGCCCTTGAGCCGGGCCATCCGGCGGTCCAGCTGGTAGCCCGTCAGGACGCCGTCCCGGACCAGGTCCCAGGACTGGGTGGCCACCCCCTCGTCGTCGTAGCCGGTGGTGGCCAGGCCGTGCTCGGCGGTGCGGTCACCGGTGACGTGCATCAGCTCGGAGCCGTACTTCAGGGTGCCCAGCCGGTCGAAGGTGGCGAAGGAGGTGCCGGCGTACGCGGCCTCGTAGCCGAGCGCGCGGTCCAGCTCGGTGGCGTGGCCGATCGACTCGTGGATGGTCAGCCAGAGGTTGGTGGGGTCGATCACCAGGTCGTAGCGGCCGGCCCGGACGCTGGGCGCCTTGACCTTCTCGGCCAGGTGCTCGGGCAGCTGGTCCAGCTCCCGCTGCCAGTCCCAGCCGGTGCCCAGGAGGTACTCCCAGCCGCGCCCGACCGGCGGGGCGACGGTGCGCATCGACTCGAAGGTGCCGGTCCGCTCGTCCACCGAGACCGCCTCCAGCGAGGGGTGCAGCCGGATCCGCTGCTGGGTGGTGACGGTGCCGGCCGTGTCGGCGTAGAACTTGTTCTCCTGGACGGTGAGCAGACTGGCCGTCACGTGGGAGACCCCGTCGGCCGCCAGCAGCCGGCTGCTCCAGTCGGCCAGCAGCGCGGTCTTCTCCGCGTCCGGCACCTCGAAGGGGTTGATCTCGTAGGCGGAGACCCAGGTGGCGTCGGCGTGCACCGGCTCGTCGGCCAGCTCCACCAGGTCGGCGCCGCCGGCCGCCCGGGAGACGGTCGCGGAGAGCCGGGCCACCGCCACGGCCTGCTCGGCCACCCGGGCGGCGGCCGCGGGGGTCAGCTCCACCCCGGCGGCGAAGCCCCAGGCGCCGTCCAGCACCACCCGGACCGCGAAGCCCAGCTGCACCTCGTCGGAGCCGCCGGCCGGCCGGGCGTCGCGCAGCCGCCAGTCGGCGCTGCGCACCCGCTCCAGCCGGAAGTCGGCGTGGCCGGCCCCGAGTTGCCGGGCCCGGTCGAGCGCGGCCGCGGCCAGTTGGCGCAGCGGCAGCGCGAGGAAGAGCGGATCGACGGCGCGGGCGGACTTCTCGCTCGGTGTCGGCGGCATCGGACTCCCTGAGGATGAGCGGGCGGTGCGGGACCCCAGGGATGTGGGGCCCCGAGCGCATCATGTCCCGTCAGGGCACTTCGAGACCAGCCGATTTGACTCGGTGTGTCAGGCCAGCCCGGTCCACCAGGCGTCCAGCTCCGGCGGTGCGGCCAGGTCGACCCGCTCGCCCGGGCGTGGCACCGCCACCGGCACGCCGTGCGCCTTGGCCTCGGTCAGCAGCCGCTCCACCGGCTCGGCCCACGGGTGCAGGCCGAGGTTGAAGGTGCACCAGTGGACCGGGACCAGCAGCCCGCCGCCGAGCTCGCGGTGGGCCAGCACCGCGTCCTCCGGGGTCATGTGGATGTCCGCCCACGCCTCGTCGTAGGCGCCGATCTGCACCAGCGCCGCGTCGAACGGCCCGTGCTGGGCGCCGATCGCCGCGTACCCCTCGAAGTAGCCGGAGTCGCCGGTGTAGAAGACCTTGCGGGTCGCGCCGGCGATCACCCAGGAGCCCCACAGCGTGGTGTTGCGGGTCAGGCCGCGGCCGGAGAAGTGGTGGGCGGCGGTCAGCGTGAGGGTGAGCTCGCCGAGGGTGCAGGTCTCGTCCCAGTCGAGCTCGATGATCCGGTGCTCCGGCACGCCCCAGCGGCGCAGGTGGCCGCCGATGCCCAGCGGCACCGCGAACGGCGCGGACTGGGTGCGCACCAGCCGCTTGACGGTGGCCATGTCCAGGTGGTCGTAGTGGTCGTGCGAGATCAGCACCGCGTCCACCGCGGGCAGCTCCTCCAGCTCGACCGGGACCGGGTGCAGCCGCTTCGGGCCGAGGTGCGCCGAGGGGGAGCAGCGCTCGCTCCAGATCGGGTCCAGCAGCACCCGGGTGCCCTCGACCTCCACCAGTGCCGAGGCGTGCCCGTACCAGGTGATCGACACGCCGTCGGCGGGGGCCCGGTCGGGGGTCGGCTCCGGGCGGACCAGCGGGACGGGGCGGACCGGGGTGCGGCCGTTGCGCTCGAACAGCATCCGCCGGAAGGTGTCCCGGTCCGGGCGGGTCGGGCCACTGCCGGTGCGGGCCGCGTCGGAGGGGGCGTTGCGGAAGGTGCCGTCGGCGTACTGGGGGGAGTTGCGGATCCGGGCGTCCCGCCCGTCCGGGTCGCGCCCGAAGGCGGCGGGCACCTCGCGCAGTGCCCAGGCGGCGGCGCCGAGCCCGGCGGCCACGGTGGTGAGGGCGAGCAGTCGGCCCCGGTGCGTGCCGGATCCAGGGGTTGCGTCGCTCATCGGGGGTGCCACCCACTTCTTGTTCCAGGAGATGCGGCCGCGCGGGCCGACCCCGGCGCCGTGGGTGGAACGGGTGCGTGGCGCCCGGTGTTCCCGGGGCGCGCGGCGTGACCCGATTGTCGGAAGACGACAGTTTCGGCGTGGATGACCTGTGGAGGGTCGATTTCGCTTGGTGACGAGTCGACCGATAGCGTCACTTGCGTCCGTTCACCGCACTGCGGGACCACCCCGTCGTCACGGGGCTATTCAGGGAGAGGTGGATCGTTGAGCCGCTCGGTTCTCGTCACCGGAGGTAACCGGGGCATCGGCCTCGCCATCGCCCAGGCCTTCGCCGAGGCGGGCGACAAGGTCGCCATCACCAGCCGCTCCGGCGAGGTGCCCGAGGCGCTGGCCAAGTACGACGTGCTGGCCGTGAGCTGCGACATCAACGACACCGCGCAGGTGGATGCGGCGTTCACCGAGATCGAGGCCAAGAACGGCCCGGTCGAGGTGCTGGTGGCCAACGCCGGCATCACCAAGGACGTCCTGATGCTGCGGATGACCGAGGAGGACTTCACCTCGGTCGTGGACACCAACCTGACCGGCACCTTCCGGGTGGTCAAGCGCGCGTCGGCGAAGATGCTGCGGGCCCGCAAGGGCCGGGTCGTGCTGATCTCCTCGGTGGTGGGCACCATGGGCTCGCCCGGCCAGGCGAACTACGCCGCCTCCAAGGCCGGCCTGATCGGCTTCGCCCGGTCGCTGGCGCGCGAGTTCGGCCCGCGCAACATCACCGTCAATGTGGTCGCCCCCGGCTTCGTCGACACCGACATGACCGCGGTGCTCAGCGAGGAGCGCCGCGCGGAGATCGTCTCGGGGGTGGCGCTGGGCCGTTACGCCGCGCCCGCCGAGATCGCCTCCACCGTGCGGTTCCTCGCTTCCGACGAGGCCGCGTACATCACTGGAGCCGTCATTCCCGTGGACGGCGGATTGGGCATGGGTCACTGAGCAACATGAGCGGAATCCTTGAGGGCAAGCGGATCCTGATCACCGGTGTGCTGATGGAGTCCTCCATCGCCTTCCACACCGCGAAGCTGGCCCAGGAGCAGGGCGCGGAGATCATCCTCACCGCCTTCCCCCGGCCCAGCCTGACCGAGCGGATCGCCAAGAAGCTGCCCCACCCGGTGAAGGTGCTGGAGCTGGACGTCTCCAACACCGAGCAGCTGGCCGGCATCGCCGACCAGGTGCGCGAGACCCTGCCCACGCTGGACGGCGTGGTGCACTCGATCGGCTTCGCCCCGCAGGACGCGCTGGGCGGCAACTTCCTCGACACCCCGTGGGAGTCGGTGGCCACCGCGATGCAGGTCTCGGCCTACTCGCTGAAGGCGCTGACCATGGCGCTGCTGCCGCTGATGCAGGACGGCGGCTCGGTGGTCGGCCTGACCTTCGACGCGCAGTTCGCCTGGCCGCAGTACGACTGGATGGGCCCGGCCAAGGCCGCGCTGGAGTCCACCAGCCGCTACCTGGCCCGTTACCTGGGCGAGCAGGACATCCGCTGCAACCTGATCTCGGCCGGCCCGATCGGGTCGATGGCCGCCAAGTCGATCCCCGGCTTCGGCGACCTGGCCGACACCTGGAACCACCGCTCGCCGCTCAAGTGGGACCTGACCGACCCCGAGCCCACCGCCCGCGGTGTGGTCGCGCTGCTCTCGGACTGGTTCCCGAAGACCACCGGTGAGATCGTCCACGTGGACGGCGGGCTGCACGCGATCGGCGCCTGATCCGCCACGGACCGCCTGCTGAGCCGCCCCCGGAGCACCGGGGGCGGCTCACGCGTCGTCAGACCCCGGCGTCCCGGCGCCGCGCGCAGGACCCGATCGCGGCGGCCGACTCGCGGGCCGCCCCGACCCCGTCCCGGTCGTGGATGGCGCTCAGGATCCGGTCGTGGCCGACGTACCGCTCGGGGGAGAGCACCGGCCCGATGTCCTGGCGCAGGTGGGCCCGCAGCACCTCGCCCAGGTCGGCGTAGAGCGCGGCCAGCACGTCGTTGTGGGCGGCGGCCACCACGGCCTGGTGGAAGGCGGCGTCGGCCTGCACGAAGACCTCGGTGTCGCCGCCGAACCAGGCCTCCTCGCGGCGGGCCAGCGCGGTCTCCAGCAGCACCAGGTCGCGCTCGGTGCGCCGCTCGGCGGCCAGCGTGGCGGCCGAGGTCTCCAGCAGCTCGCGCAGCTCGGCCACCTGGGTCTGCTCGGCGTCGGAGAACCGGCGGTGCATCACCCCGGCCAGCTCGCTGGTGGCCAGGACGTAGGTGCCCGAGCCCTGCCGGATGTCCAGCAGCCCGTTGTGGGCGAGCGCCCGGACCGCCTCGCGCACCGTGTTGCGGGCCACGCCGAGCTGCTCGACCAGGGCGGCCTCGGTGGGGATGCGCGAGCCGACCGGCCACTCGCCCGACGTGATCTGGGCCCGCAACTGGGCGATCACCTGATCGGCCAGCGGGGTGCGCCGGGGCGAGGACAGCGTCATGGGGCTCCTTGGTCGGTACGTCAGGGATACATCTTCCACCCGAAGACGACTGTCTCAATTCATCCCATCATTCTATGATGGCGCCTGTGCCGACCACAGAGACCCCGCGCAACGCGACGCCCACCGCCCGTACCCCGGATTCCGCCACCCCCGCCGACACCGCCGCCTCCCCGGGCCGGCGGCGGGCGCTCGGCTGGCTGCTGGCCGCCGCCGTGGCGCTGGCCGCGCTTAACCTGCGCCCGGTGGTCACCAGCCTCGGCCCGCTGCTCGCCCGGGTCCGCGCCGACCTGCACATGAGCGCCACGGTGGCCGGGCTGCTGGCCGCGGTGCCCTCGGTCTGCTTCGCGGTCTTCGGCTTCGCGGCCCCCGCGCTGGCCCGCCGGTTCGGGCCGACCGTGGTGGTCGCCGCCGGGACCGGCGCGATCGCCGCCGGTGTGGCGGCGCGCTCGTTCGCCGGGTCCACCGGGGTGTTCCTGGCGCTGACCGCGCTGGCGCTGGCCGGGGTGGCGGTGGCCAACGTGCTGATCCCGGTGGTGATCAAGCGGTACTTCCCGGAGCGGGTCGGTCCGATGATCGGCCTGTACTCGATGGCGCTGTCGGCCGGCACCGCGCTGGCCGCCGCCGTCACCGTGCCGCTGACCGCCGCACTGGGCGGCCACTGGCGGCTGGGCCTGGGCATCTGGGCACTGCCGGCCGCGGTGGCGCTGCTGGTCTGGCTGGTCACCCTGGTGCTGCGCCGGGACGGCAAGCAGCCGGCCGCCGGCGCGGCGGCCGGGCAGCGGCTGCCGATCGTCCGGTCCGGGACGGCCTGGGCGCTGGCCCTCTTCTTCGGCTGCCAGGCCACCGGCGCCTACTCGACCATGGGCTGGATCTCGCAGATCTACCAGGACGCCGGCGTGAGCGCGAGCGTCTCCGGGGTGCTGCTGGCGGTGATCATGGCCATCGGCGTGCCGGTCTCCTTCGTGCTGCCCAACCTGGCGGCCCGCCGCGGCGACCAGCGGATCTTCGTGGTGGTGCTGGCCGGCTGCGGGATCGCCGGCTACCTGGGCCTGATGCTGGCCCCGGCCGGCGGGGCCTGGCTCTGGGCGCTGCTGGTGGGCCTGTCCAACTGCGCCTTCCCGCTGGTGCTGACCATGATCGGGCTGCGTGCGCGGACCAGCGGCGGGGTGGCCCAGCTCTCCGCCTTCGTGCAGGGCGTCGGCTACCTGCTCTCCATCCCCGGGCCGATCCTGGTCGGCAGCCTCTACCAGAGCACCGGCGGCTGGCTGCTGCCGCTGGCCTTCATGGCCGCGCTGCTGGTGCCGCAGGTGCTGATCGGCCTGCGGGCGGCGCGCAACCGGCACATCGAGGACGAGGTCACCCCCGTGGCGGACTGATCCGGGACGGGTGCGAGACTTCGGCCATGCCAGTTCTCGAACCCAACCCGACCGACGGCCGCAAGAAGCTGCTGCAGCTGATGGGAATCATCGTCGGCGTGGTCGTTCTCGTCTCCGTCGTCGCCACGATCGCCCAAGCGATGGGCTGATCCGCACAGCAGCCGCCGACCGGCCGGTTTTCTGCGAAGCTGAGCCAATGAGTGACACCTCCCGCAGGATCATCGTGCTCCGCCACGCCAAGGCCGACTGGCCGCAGGTGGACGACCATGAGCGACCGCTCGCCGAGCGCGGGCGGCACGAGGCGCCGGAGGCCGGCCAGTGGCTGGCCGACTCCGGGATCAACCCCGACTACGTGCTCTGCTCCTCCTCGGTGCGCACCCGGGAGACCTGGAAGCTGGCCGCTCACGAACTGCCCAAGCGCACCCGCCGCACCGTCTTCGAGAAGCGGATCTACGACGCGACGGCCGGCGAGATCATCGAGGTGCTCAAGGAGACCCCCGAGGACGTGGGCGGCCGGCGGGGGGGGGGGCCCCCCCCCCGACCCCCCCCCCCCCCCCGCTCGTCCCCCGGCGGGGCGGGCGCCGCGGGGGGGCCGCCGCGGGGGGGGCGGGGGGGGCCCCCCGGGGCCCCCCCCCCCCCCC
>NZ_JBHYKG010000125.1:0-9307 GCF_042741245.1 Kitasatospora sp. NPDC058965 | reverse complement strand
TCCGCGCGGGCCGGTTATATCTTGGTGGTGAAACATCCCCCCCGCGGGGTGTGGGCCTCCCGGCGGGGGGCCCCCCACAACCCCGGGGTGCAGAACCTGGTCGAGGTGCTGGCCGGCGACGAGAGCCTGGGCGACGAACTGGGCCAGCTGCGCCAACGCGGCTTCCCGACCGCCGGGATCGCGGTGCTCACGTTCGACGACCCCTGGTCCGCCGTGGAACCAGGGGTCGCCAAGCTGGTCAGCTACTGGGTGCCGCCCAGGGACTGACCGGCGTCACTCGGCCGGGGTGCCGTGCAGCTCGTCGGCAGCCTCGACCTCTTCGCGGGTGATGCCGAGCAGGTAGAGCACGGTGTCCAGGAACGGCACGTTCAGCGCGGTGTCGGCGGCCTCGCGGACCACCGGCTTGGCGTTGAACGCCACGCCGAGGCCGGCCGTGTTGAGCATGTCGAGGTCGTTGGCGCCGTCGCCGATCGCCACCGTCTGCTCCAGCGGGACCTTGGCCTGCTCGGCGAACCGGGTCAGCCAGCGCGCCTTGCCCGCCCGGTCCACGATCTCGCCGGTGACCCGGCCGGTGAAGCGGCCGTCCGCCACCTCCAGGGTGTTGGCGGCCGCGAAGTCCAGCCCGAGCAGCTCGACCAGGTAGTCGGTCACCTGGGTGAAGCCGCCGGAGACGATGCCCACCTGGTAGCCGAGCCGCTGCAGGGTGCGGATCAGGGTGCGGGCGCCCGGGGTGAGCCGGACCTCGGTGCGGACCTTCTCCACCACCCCGGCGTCCAGGCCGGCCAGCAGCGCGACCCGGGCCCGCAGCGACTCGGCGAAGTCCAGCTCGCCGCGCATCGCGGCGGCGGTCACCTCGGCCACCTCGGCCTCGCAGCCGGCGTGCGCGGCGAAGAGCTCGATCACCTCGTCCTGGATCAGGGTGGAGTCCACGTCCATCACCACCAGGCGCTTGGCCCGCCGCTCCAGCCCGGCCGCGACCACCGCGACGTCCATCTGCTGGGCGGCCGCCTCCACCGCCAGTGCGGCGCGCAGCCGCTCGGTGGCCACGCCCGAGACCGCCAGCTCGACCGCGGTCACCGGGTACTTGGCGAGGCGGAAGACGCGGTCGATGTTGCCGTTCAGCTCGGTGACCCGGGAGGTCAGCGCGGAGACGGCGGCCGCGGTCAGCGGGTGGCCGAGCACGGTGACGTGCGAGCGGCCCTCGGCGCGCGGGCGGTTGTCACCGGTGCCGGAGATGATCTCGGCCTGGAGCTTGTGGTCCTCGGCCCACTTGTGCACGGTGGCGCGCAGCGCGCCCTCCGCGCCGGGGGCGCCGCCGGCCGGCGGGGTGACCAGGGCGCAGAGCGTTATCCGGCCCCGGGTGACGACCTGTTCGATGTCGATCACGTCGACCTCGAAGCCGGCCAGCGTGGCGAACAGGCCGGTGGTGATGCCGGGACGGTCCTTGCCGAACACCTTGACCAGCAGGGTGCGCTCGTCGTCGGGCCGGGGCTGCGGGGGCTGCGGGGGGGACGTGTTCATGGTGACGCCCACGCTACCGGGCCGCGGCGGCCGGAACAGGATGCCGTCCGCACCGTGGACGGGGTCGGGCCAGGCGGCGCCCCGGTGGTGCGGACGGGAACGTTGCCGCCTGGTCACAGTCCTCGGGCCCGGCTTTCCGGGCTCTCGGCCGAGCTGGAATGATTACCCCCCGTCAGACGCGATATTCCTCACTCCCCGAGAACGGGGAAGCCATCGGGGGACCGAGAGAGCGGGGCAGGCGGACAGTGCCGCAACTCGTACTTGAGATCAACGGGCAGCACCGGACGTTGGAGCCGGGACAGTCCTACACCATCGGGCGGGATCCGCAGGCGGACTTCCCCTTCGACGACGCCAGGGTCTCCTGGCGGCACGCCACCATCTCGTTCAACGGCGCCGCCTGGCAGCTGGAGGACCACGGCAGCACCAACGGCACCTTCGCCGGCGGGGCGCGCACCCAGCACGTGCAGCTCCACCCCGGCACGGTGCTCACCCTGGGCAACGCCGAGAACGGTCCCCGGCTCGCCTTCGCGGCGCCGGCCGCGGCGCCGCCGAGCGTGCACGAGGCGGAGACCCACCGCCACCAGACCCCGGCCGCGCAGGGCTGGCAGCAGCCGGCCCAGCCGGCGGCCTACCAGCAGCAGTACCAGCAGCAGCCGCAGCAGGTGCAGCAGCCGATCCCGCACCAGCAGCAGTACCAGCAGCCGCCGGTCCAGGCCTACCAGCAGCAGGCCCAGGCCCAGCCGCCGGCCTATCAGCAGGCCGCCCCGGCGCAGGACTTCGGCCGCGGGGTCGGCGGCGGCGCGGGCAGCGGCAGCGAGCGCAACCCCACGATGATCCGCAACCTCACCGCCGGGATGCGGATCATCCGGATCGGCCGCGCGCTGGACAACGACATCGTCGTCTCCGACCTGCAGGTCTCCCGGCACCACGCGGAGCTGCGCCAGCTGGCCGACGGCCGGTACGAGATCGTCGACCTCGGCTCGCACAACGGGATCTTCGTCAACGGCCAGCCGGTGCAGCGCCAGCTGCTCGGGCCGCAGGACCGGCTGACGGTCGGTCACTCCTCCTTCCAGCTGGTCGGCGACCAGCTGCAGGAGTTCATCGACAACGGCCCGGTCTCCTTCTCGGCGCACCACCTGACCGTCGAGGTGGAGCACAAGGGCGCCAAGAAGATCCTGCTCAACGACGTCAGCTTCGGCGTCCCGGAGAAGTCGCTGATCGCGGTGATCGGCCCCTCCGGCTCCGGCAAGTCCACCCTGCTGCGCGCGCTGACCGGCTACCGCCCGGCCGACCGCGGCGAGGTGCTCTACGACGGCCGCAACCTCTACAAGCAGTTCGCCGAGCTGCGCCAGCGCATCGGCCTGGTGCCGCAGTCGGAGATCCTGCACAAGGAGCTGACCGTCCGCACCGGCCTGAAGTACGCGGCCCAGCTGCGCTTCCCGGGCGACACCGAGCCGGAGGAGCGCAACCGCCGGATCGACGAGGTGCTCTACGAGCTGCGCCTGGACAAGCGCGCCGAGAACCGGATCACCGCGCTCTCCGGCGGCCAGCAGAAGCGCGTGTCGGTCGCCCTGGAGCTGCTCACCAAGCCCTCGCTGATCTTCCTGGACGAGCCCACCTCGGGCCTGGACCCGGGCATGGACCGCGAGGTCATGCAGATGCTGCGCGGTCTGGCCGACGACGGCCGGACGATCCTGGTCGTCACCCACTCGGTGGCCGAACTCGCGCTCTGCGACCGGCTGCTGGTGATGGCGCCGGGCGGTTCGGTGGCCTACTTCGGCCCGCCGGACGAGGCGCTGCACTTCTTCGGCTACGAGACCTGGGCGGACGTCTTCCAGGCGTTCGAGAACTACCCGGACCACGACTGGGCCGGCCGCTACAAGGGCTCGGTGCACTACCAGCAGTACTCCGCGGACGTGGACGCGGTGGCCGTGCAGCAGGCGCCGGTGCAGCACCAGCCGATCATCCCGCCCAAGCCGCAGAGCTGGGGCTCGCAGCTGTGGACGCTGATCCGCCGCTACCTGTCGGTGATCGGTTCGGACAAGGGGTTCATGGCGCTGTCGGTGCTGCTGCCCGCGGTGCTGGGCGTGGTCTCCACCGTGGTGCCGGCCAGCTACGGCCTGCAGCCCAATCCCAGGGGCGGCTCCAACAACGCGGCCGGCACGATCATGCTGGTGCTGGCGATCGGGGCCTGCTTCTCCGGCGCGGCCAACTCGGTCCGTGAGCTGATCAAGGAACGGGCGATCTACGAACGGGAACGCGCGACCGGGTTGTCCCGCAGCGCCTACCTGGTCTCGAAGATCATCGTGCTCGGCTTCTTCAGCCTGCTGCAGGGCACGATCATCGCGGCGGTCGGCTTCTCCACCCGCAAGCTGCCGACCGAGGGCCTGATCATCAAGGGCGCGCCGGCGATCGAGATGGCGATCGGCATCATCCTGCTGAGCTTCGCCTCGATGATGTTCGGCCTGGTGATCTCCGCGCTGGTGAAGACCGCCGAGAAGACCATGCCGCTGCTGGTGATGTTCGCGATCATCCAGGTGGTCTTCACCGGCTGCCTCTTCCAGCTCTTCGACAAGGCCGGCCTGGCTCAGTTCGCCTGGCTGATGCCGGCCCGCTGGGGCGTCGGAGTGGTGGGCACCACGGTGGACCTCGGGCACCTGATGATCCTGGACCCGGCCCACATGAACGAGCACGACGGCCTGTGGACGCACAGCGTGGCCCAGTGGTCGATCGACGCCGGGATGCTGGTGGTGCTGTCGACCGCGCTGGCCTTCCTGGTGCTGCGGCTGCTGCGCCGGCACGAGCCGGAGGTCATGCAGAAGGGCTGACGCGTCCTCACCTGCACCGATGCGGGCGGTACCCCCGAACGGGGGGTACCGCCCGTCTGCGTATCTCACAGATGAGATATCGTCTCGCCATGGCAGATGACTACCTCATGCGCATCGGCAAGCTCATCCGCGACGCCCGCAAGCACCGCGGTTGGACGCAGGCGGAGTTGGGCACGGCGCTCGGCACCAGCCAGAGTGCGGTCAACCGGATCGAAAACGGTGGCCAGAACATCAGCCTTGAGATGATCGCTCGGATCGGTGAGGCGCTGGACAGCGAGATCGTCTCGCTCGGCTACGCCGGTCCGATGCACCTGCGGGTGGTCGGCGGGCGTCGGCTGTCCGGCTCCATCGACGTCAAGACCAGCAAGAACGCCTGCGTCGCGCTGCTCTGCGCCTCGCTGCTGACCACCGGTCGGACCACGCTGCGCCGGGTGGCCCGGATCGAGGAGGTCTACCGGCTGCTGGAGGTGCTGAACAGCATCGGCGTGAAGACCCGCTGGATCAACGACGGCGCCGACCTGGAGATCACCCCGCCGGCCGAGCTGGACCTGGCCGCGATGGACCAGGACGCGGCCCGCCGCACCCGCTCGGTGCTGATGTTCCTCGGCCCGCTGATGCACCGGGTCGACCGGTTCAAGCTGCCCTACGCCGGCGGCTGCGACCTGGGCACCCGCACGGTGGAGCCGCACATGGCCGCACTGCGCCGGTTCGGCCTGGAGGTCACCGCCACCACCGGCGTCTACCACGCCGAGGTGGACCGCTCGGTCAGCCCGCAGCGCCCGATCGTGCTGACCGAGCGCGGCGACACGGTGACCGAGAACGCGCTGCTGGCCGCCGCCCGGCACGACGGCGTCTCGGTGATCCGCAACGCCAGCCCCAACTACATGGTCCAGGACCTGTGCTTCTTCCTGGAGAAGCTCGGCGTGCGGATCGACGGCATCGGCACCACCACGCTCACCGTGCACGGCCTGGCCGAGATCGGCTGCGACGTGGACTACGCGCCCAGCGAGGACCCGGTGGAGGCGATGAGCCTGCTGGCCGCCGCGGTGGTCACCGGCTCCGAGCTGACGGTGCGCCGGGCGCCGGTGGAGTTCCTGGAGATCGAGCTGGCGGTGCTGGAGGAGATGGGCCTGGACTACGACCGGGGCCCGGAGTACCACGCCGACAACGGCCGCACCCGGCTGGTCGACCTGACGGTGCGCCCGTCCAAGCTGCGCGCGGCCATCGACAAGATCCACCCGATGCCGTTCCCCGGCATCAACATCGACAACGTGCCCTTCTTCGCGGCCATCGCGGCCACCGCGCAGGGCTCCACGCTGATCCACGACTGGGTCTACGACAACCGCGCGATCTACCTGACCGAGCTGACCCGGCTGGGCGCCAACGTGCAGCTGATGGACCCGCACCGGGTGCTGGTCGAGGGCCCGACCCGCTGGCGGGCGGCCGAGATGGTCTGCCCGCCGGCGCTGCGCCCGGCGGTGGTGGTGCTGCTGGCGATGCTGGCCACCGAGGGCACCTCGGTGCTGCGCAACGTCTACGTGATCAACCGCGGCTACGAGGAGCTGGCGGACCGGCTGAACTCGATCGGCGCGCAGATCGAGACCTTCCGCGACATCTAGCGGCCGCCGGGCGGGGCTCAGCTCCCGCCGAGACCGGCGATGGCGGCCTCGATGCCCGCCATCGCCATCTCCAGGCCGGCGTCGAACTGGCGGTTGCGGCTGGTCTCCACCGAGCCGCGGCGGTCGTGGCCGAGCTGCTTCTCCCACTCGGCGTACCGGGAGTCGTGGGCCGTCAGCACGCCCATCAGCTGCTGGTGCAGCTCGTCCTCGCCGGCGCCGGACAGCGTGATCCGGCGGGCCCACTGCGCCTCGTTCAGCGCGAAGCCGTAGGTGTACTGGAAGACCAGGGCGAGCGCGCCGCCGAGCGCGTCGCCGGTCAGCCCGGTGGCGGCGAGGGCGCTGACCGCGCTGGTCGACATCAGCATCGCGTTCGGGCCGATGGCCAGGTAGCGGCCGATCAGCTCGGTCGCCCAGGGGTGGCGCAGGAAGCACCGGCGGTACTGGTGCGCCATCACGTAGACGTGCCGGCGCCAGTCGCCGTGGTCCTCCAGCGGCGGCACGGCCATGTCGCCGAAGGCCGCGTCCAGGGCCAGTTCGAGCAGCTGCTCCTTGTTGTCGACGTACCAGTACACCGACATCGCGGTGACCTCCAGCTCGGCGGCCAGCCGGCGCATCGAGAAGGCGCGCAGCCCGTCGGCGTCCAGCAGGTCGAGCGTGCTGGCGACGATCTTCTCCCGGCTCAGCCCGCTGGGCGCGGTGCCGCGCCCGGGCGGCCTGGGTGGGGCGAGCCACACGCTCACGGCGGGGTCGTGGGGCTGCTCGGCCTTGCCTGCCATGGGCGTCATCTGTCCTTCGGGTCCGGGTACCGCTGCACGGCCGGTCCGCGCCGGGCGGGCGGCCGTGCTGCGATCGTAGAGCCTGCGCCGATCCCGGCGGATCAGCCCGCCCGGACGGGGGCCGGCTCGGCCGCCGGCACCGGCTGCTTGGCCGCCCGGCTCAGCAGCCAGGCCGCCAGCACCCCGCCGACCAGCACCGCGACCGCGCCGATCAGCTGGCTGTCGGTCAGGTTGTCGGCGAACGCGGTGCGCACCTGCGGGGCCCGGTCGGGCCCGGCCGCCGCCAGCGCCCCCGGCAGGGAGCGCGCGGCCGAGTCGGGCAGGCCGGCCGGCAGCGCGCCGGCGAACCCGGCGGTGAGCACCGCGCCGAGCACCGCGACGCCCAGCGAGTTGCCCAGCTCGCTCAGCGTGCCCATCAGTCCGGAGCCGATGCCGGCCTTCTCCGGCGGGATCGAGCTCATGATCGAGCCGGCCATGGCCGGCTGGGCGCAGGCCGCGCCGGCCCCGATCAGCACCAGGCCGAGCAGGATGCCCGGGTAGGAACCGCCGTGCCCGAACTCGGCGATCGCGGCCAGCCCGGCGGCCAGCAGGGACAGGCCCAGCGCGATCGCGACCGGCGGCCGGAGCTTCATGGTCAGCCGCATGCCCACCCCGGTGAGGTTGAGCGCGACCACCGTCAGCGCCATCGGCGCGGTGGCCAGACCCGCCTTCAGCGGGCCGTAGCCCAGCACGAACTGCAGGTGCTGGGTGAGCAGGAAGAGCGAGCCGCCCATGCCGAAGCTGACCAGCACGCCACCGGACATGGCGCCGCGGAACCGGGCGTCGCGGAAGAAGGCCAGGTCCAGCAGCGGGTGCTCGATCCGGCGCTCCCAGAGCACGAAGGCGAGCAGGAAGAGCAGGCCCAGGCCCCCGGCCAGCAGGGTGCGCGGGGCGGTCCAGCCGGCGCCCGGGCCCTGGATGATCGCGTAGACCAGGCCGACCATGCCGGCGGTGGAGAGCACCACGCCCGGCAGGTCCGGGCGCTCGCCGCGCGGGTCCTTGGACTCGGGCACCAGCCGGGCCACCGCGACCAGGCCGACGGCGGCCACCGGGAGGTTGACCAGGAAGACCGAGCCCCACCAGAAGTGGGCCAGCAGGACGCCGCCGATCACCGGGCCGAGCGCCACACCGAGCGAGGCGATCGCGGTCCAGGCGGCGATCGCCTTGGGCTGCTCGTCCTGGTCGAAGGTGCGCACCACGATGGCCAGGCTGGTGGCCAGCAGCAGGCTTCCGCCCACACCCATGCCGGCCCGGGCCGCGATCAGCTCGCCCGGGCTGCCGGCCAGCGAGGCGCCGAGCGAGCCGATGCCGAACAGCGCCAGCCCGATCAGCTGGACCTTCTTGCGCCCGTAGCGGTCGCCCATGCCGCCGGCCGCGATCAGCAGCCCGGCCTGGGCGAGCGAGTAGGCGCCGACCACCCACTGGGTCTGCGCGGTGCTGGCGCCGAGCTCCCGGGTGAGTGAGGGGACGGCGACGTTGAGGATCGTGTTGTCGAGGATCACCACGAGCTGCGCCAGGCAGATCACGGCGAGCACCAGCCAGCGGTCGGGGCGGCGGGCCGGCGCGGGCGGTGGTGCGCTGTCGGACATGCGGGGGTCCCCCTGGAGCAGTCGTCGGCTATACGGTGTAGAAGCGTTGTACACCGTATAGCCGACGCCCGGCAAGGGGTTTCCCGGCGGTCCGGGCTCAGTCCTGACGGCCGGTCAGCTCCAGCCGCCAGTCGTGGCTGCGCATGAACCGCCCCGGCGGGTACTCGAAGTCGCACTCGCCCTGCAGCTCGAAGCCCACCCGGGCGCAGACCCGGTTGGAGGCGGCGTTGTCCACCGACGGGAACGCGTGCAGCCGGCGCGGTGCGCCCTGGCCGGCGGCCCAGGCGGCACCGGCCCGGGCGGCGTGCACGGCGATGCCGCGGCCCTGGAACGGCGGGAGCACGTTCCAGCCCATCTCGAACACCTCCGCCCCCTGCCACCGGCGGCGCACGCAGCCCACGCTGCCGACCGCCTCGCCGGTGTCGGCCAGCACCACCTTGAACATCGCGCCGACGCCCTGCCCGGGGAAGTCCAGGTAGCGCCGGTGGCGCACCAGCAGCGCCTCGGGGCTCTCCGCCCCGCCCACGTGCGCGCGCATCCCGGGGGTGTTGATCAGCCGGAGCAGGTCCAGGTCGCTGTCGGTCCAGAGTTCGAGACGAATCATGCGCTGCACCCTAACGGCCTGCGCGGAGGGCGAAATTCCGGGTGAACCCGGAGCACAGCCGGTACCGTCCCTACTACTGGACGGCACCCTCGGACCGGTCGGGGGACAGGGGGAGTCGAGGGACGGGGGAGAGGGTCGGGGGAATGTCCCAGGACGCAGCGGCCGGCACGCGGCAGCTGATCGCCGACTGGCTGGCCGAGTCGCCGGGTGCGCTGCCGGGCGAGCCGGGCCTGCGGGTGCCGCCGGCCGGCGCGGCCGAGGTGATCGCCGCGGCCCGCCGGATCGCGCTGGGCGCCGGCGGGCCGGGCGGGGCCCGCCCGGCCCCGCACCC
>NZ_JBHYKG010000124.1:0-23679 GCF_042741245.1 Kitasatospora sp. NPDC058965 | reverse complement strand
TGGCCGGGGGGGTGCCCGGGCTGCACGGGCGCGGGGCCGGGGTGGGGCCGGCGGGGGGGTGGGCGGGGGGGGGGGGGGGGGGGGGGGGGCGGGGGGCCGGCATGGGGGCCGGCCACCGGCTGCGCTGCGTCAGGCCAGCACCTCGCGCACCGCGCCGGCCGCCACGGTCCGGCCGCCCTCGCGGACGGCGAAGGTGAGGCCGGGCTCCAGCGGGACCGGCTGGCCCAGCGTCACGGTGGCCTCGACGGTCTCGCCGGGCAGCACCAGGTCGGTGCCGTCGGGGAGTTCGACGTTGCCGACCACGTCGCCGGTGCGCAGGTAGAACTGCGGACGGTAGCCGCTGGTGATGCCGGTGCGGCGGCCGCCCTGGGCGGTGTCCAGCAGGTGCAGCCGGGCGGTGAAGCCGGTGTGCACCGCGGTGCTGCCCGGCGCCGCCACCACCTGGCCGCGCCGCACCTGGCCGCGCTGGACCCCGCGCAGCAGCAGCGCGACGTTGTCGCCGGCCTCGGCGGACTCCATGGTGCGCCCGAAGGTCTCCACCCCGGTGACCACCGACTCCAGCTGCGAGCCGTAGCCGAGCACGGCCACCTTGTCACCCAGCCGGACCCGCCCGCGCTCCACCGCCCCGGTCACCACCGTGCCGCGCCCGGTGATGGTGAGCACGTTCTCGACCGGCAGCAGGAACGGGGCCTCGGTGTAGCGCACCGGGGTCGGCACGTACGCGTCGACGGTGTCCAGCAGGTGCAGCAGGGCGGCGGTCCAGACCGGGTCGCCGGCCAGCGCGCGCAGCCCCGAGACCGGGACCACCGGCAGTCCGGCGCCGTCGTAGCCGTGCGCGGACAGCAGCTCGCGCACCTCCAGCTCGATCAGCTCCAGCAGCTCCGGGTCGGCCCCGTCCGCCTTGTTGAGCGCGACCACCACGTGCTCGACGCCGACCTGGCGGGCCAGCAGCACGTGCTCGGAGGTCTGCGGCATCACCCCGTCCTGCGCGGACACCACCAGGATCGCGCCGTCCAGCTGGGCGGCGCCGGTGATCATGTTCTTCACGAAGTCGGCGTGCCCGGGCATGTCGACGTGCGCGTAGTGCCGGGTGTCGGTCTCGTACTCGACGTGCGAGATGTTGATGGTGATGCCGCGGGCGCTCTCCTCCGGGGCCCGGTCGATCCGGTCGAACGGGACGAAGGTGCCGGTGCCGCGGTCGGCGAGGACCTTGGTGATGGCGGCGGTGAGGGTGGTCTTGCCGTGGTCGACGTGACCCATGGTGCCGATGTTGAGGTGCGGCTTGCTGCGCACGAAGGCCTGCTTGGCCATGATGATCAATCTCCGGAAAACGTCAGCCTACTGACGGGACCTCGGTCGCGAGCCACCTTCCCCGGACGAGGTCCCGGGGTCGGACGGTCCCGGGGAAGGTCAGCTTCGTGCGCCGTCGAACGCAGCGGCAGCGGCTGCGGTTGCCCGTGCCGGAGCAGCAGCCATCGCGCCCGCGACTGCGGGGAACTGGGCGATGGCGTACCGGGTCATGGGGGCAATCCTGCGGGTCGGGCGGGGTGGGGCGCCACCGGTTTTCCCGGCCGCTACTAATTCCAGCTAACGAGATCTGTCGACGTGTCATATCAGCTGTTAGAGTCCCGTCTTGCCGCGATCCGGCACCCGCACCACTCCGGTACCGCTCCACCAGAGAAGAGGGAGAAGAACCATGGCATCGCTTCCCCGTCGCGCCGCCGCCGTGATCCTCGCCGCAGCCGGCCTGCTCGGCCTCGCCGGCGCCGCCACCGAGGCCTCCGCCACGACCATCCAGCACTTCCGGTCCAGCGGGAGCTACTACTACGCCAGCCAGCGCGCCTGGGCCGCCGCCTTCGCCGCGGGCTACACCGCCGACCAGTGCGGAGCGGAGTCCGACGGCGTCGGCGGCTACTGGACGGTCGTCGTCACCTGCACGCGCTGATCGCGGCCGGGGCCTGCCGACCACCTGCCCCCGGCCCGGGCGCCGGGCCGGGGGCGGTCGGTCTCAGCGCCGCTGCCCCGCCACGGCCTGCCGCCGGAACTCGGCCGGGCCGCGGCCGTGCCAGCGGTGGAAGGCCCGGCGCAGGGCGCGCACGTCGGTGTACCCGACCCGGGCGGCGATGGCGTCGACGTTGAGTCCGGTGTCCCGCAGCAGGCGGGTGGCCTCGGCCTCGCGCACCTTCTCGACCTCCTCGCGCCAACTGGTGCCCTCGTCGTGCAGCCGGCGCTGGAAGGTCCGCGGGCTGAGGGCGAGCCGGTGGGCGACCCGGTCGAGGGCGGGCGGGCCGTCGGCCAGTTCGGTGGCGATCTCGGCGTGCACCTTGTCCAGCCAGCCCATGATCAGCCGGGCCGACCGGATCGCGTGGGCGGCGTGGTCGTTCACGATGGCCGCGAGGGCGGGGTCCGCCCCGGGGAGCGGCGCGCTCGCGTCCGGCGCGGAGAAGGTGATCGACGAGACCGGTGCGCCGAACTGGATCCGGCGGGTCCCGAACACCTCGACCAGGTGGTCGTGCGAGCGCGGCGGCTCGCCGGGGAGGGTGACCGCGAGGGGGACGACCGGCCGCCCCAGTGCCGTGCTCGCCTGCTGCAGCAGCAGGCCGAGGACGAACTCCGCGATCAGCGCACCGACCCGTCCGAAGGTGGGCACCGGGCGGGTGGCGACCGTCAACCTCCCCTCCGCGTCGACCCGCACGTCGAAGGCGCTGTCCGGGTCGGTGATCGCCGGCAGGTGTTCCGCCGCGAGCCGGAAGGCCTCGGTGAGGTCGGCCGCGGACCGGATCACGTAGTCCCAGACGTGGAACCGGCCCGGCGCCCACAGTTGTGCCACCCGAGGGGCGCCGCCGACCTCCGCGAAGGTGTTGGCCGAGACCTCCCAGACGCGCATCAGCAGCCGCGTCGGCACCCGGATGCCGTCCTGGTCGAGGACGCCCACCCCGGGGAGCCGGTCGAGCTCCCGCCGGTCCACGCCGGCCGACCGTGCCGCCTCCAGCACCAGGCGCACCACGTACGGCGGTATCGATCCCTTCGTCACGGCCGACAGCCTAGACAGTTGACGCACCATCAGCCACTGTCGTCGCGCGCCGCCGGATGGCGCGTTCGGTCCCCCGGTCGGCGCGCCGTGGTCTCATCCCGGGGGCTCCGGTCTCCCTAACGTTGGGCACAGCCCGCCGGACAGCGGGAACTCACCGAGCAGCAGCGAGAAGCGGAGTCACCGTGACATCGGTACGAACCATCGTCTACCCGGTTGGCGACCTCACCAAGGCCAAGGCGTTCTTCGGCGCACTGGTCGGTGCGGAGCCGTACATGGACGAGGTGTACTTCGTCGGCTACCACGCCGACGGGCAGAACATCGGTCTCGACCCCAACGGACACCGGCAGGGCCTGACCGGACCGGTCTGCTACTGGCACGTCGAGGACATCAAGGAGAGCCTGCAGCGCCTGCTGGCGAGCGGTGCCACGCTGCGCCAGGACGTCATCGACGTCGGCGGCGGCAAGCTCACGGCGCTGGCCACCGACGCCGACGGCAACGTCATCGGCCTCGTCCAGGTCGCGGAAGCGGGGGTCTGACATGCGTGCACGGATCGCCACCGCGCTCTACTGGATCGTGGCGGCCGAGTTCCTGCTCGGCGCCGTCACCAAGTACTGGCCCGGGACCGGGCCGCTGGGCCAGGACTACGCGGCGAAGTTCACCCACTGGGGATACCCCGCCTGGTTCCGGTTCGTGGTGGGGACGCTGGAGCTGATCTGCAGCGTGCTGCTGGTCGTGCCGCGCAGGCCGAGCCGTTTCCTGGGCGCGGCCGGCCTGGTGCTCGTCCTGGACGGCGCCGTCACCACGCACATGGTGAACCACGACGTGATCACCCAGAGCCTCGACGCTCCGATCCACCTGCTGGTCGCCGCCGCGATCGCGCTGGCGAACTGGCCGGCCGACTGGAAGCTGCTGCTGCGCCCGGGCAGGTGGGCCCCGCAGCCCCGGTGAACGGCCACCGGCCCGCCGCGCCCCGCACGAGCGGGAGCCCGACATGACGCGCACTCCGGCCGCGGGTCCCCGCGGTAAGGGCGGGCGGGGCGGACGGTCCGTCGATCGGTGGTGCACCGCGGTGGTGCCGACCGATTCTCAGCCCCAGGCGCTGATCACCTGGTCGGGTCCCCAGAACAGACGGACGTCGCCCGGATCGACGTCCGCCGTGGCTCCGGAGAGGGAGGCCACTACCAGGCCGGTCGTGCCGTGGACGAAGCCGGGAACCTGGGGAGCGGCACGGGTCAGAGCCGCGAGGTCGTGACGGTCGAAGGGGGAGAGCAGCCACTTGACGGAGCCGACGAAGTGGACGTGCTGTGCCACGGGGCTGCGGTCGGTGCCCACGAGGTCCAGTTCCGGGTCGAACTGCCGGTTCCACCACCTGCCGACCGCCTCGACCGACGGCCAGGGCAGCTCTTCGTCCATGGCTGCCAGTTCGAGTGACTGGCGCACGAGTGGTTCGACGGCCCGCCCGCGCCACGCGGTCCAACGACGGTCGATCACGCGGTACGCGGCCTCCGGTCGGCCGCGCCGGATCTGCTCCTGCGCGCTTCGCAGGACGGCCAGGTAGAGGCGCAGGTTGCTGTCGGCGATGCGGTAGAGGGCGGGCTTTCCGGGCCGGGTGGAAAGCGGCTCGTCCATGGCCAGGACGTGCTTCTCCTCGACGAGGCGGCGCAGCAGCGGCGACAGGGAGCCGGAGGGGAGTGCGCCCTCGCGGCTGCCCGCGGCGGCCGCAATGTTCGCGTGGGTCCGGTCACCGCCTCCGACGGCTTCCAGGACACGGCGAGCCTGGTCGGGCGCCGGGAACTCGGCGAGCAGGGACGACTCGGCGATTGAGAAGACGGGTGAGGCAGGGTCTGTGCACTCCTGCTCCAGGAAGGGCAGCGCCGGGGTGGCGTTCGGCCACGCCCGCAGGACGCCCGGCAGGCCGCCCGAGACCAGGTGGGCGTCGATGGCGTCCGCCGGACCGAGCCCGAGCGCGGCACCGGTTTCGGCGGGGTTCAGCGGGCCCAGCGTCAGATTGTCCGCACGGCCGTAGAAGGGGCGGTCGTAGGCGGTCAGGCGCTCCATCATGTGGAGATCGCTGCCGAGGAGGAGCAGGAGGACCGGTCGCAGGGACAGGAGCCGGTCCCAGGCGGTCTGCAGTGCTCCGTCGAAGAGGTCGTCCTGCTCGGCGAGCCACGGCAGTTCGTCGATCACGACAACGGAGGGCCGGTCGGGCAGGGCGGCCGCCAGCATCCGGAATGCGTCCGGCCAACTGCCGGAACCGCCGGCGGGTACCAGTTCGACGTCCCGAGGCAGGGAGGACTGTCGCAGGTCGGACAGGAACTCGTCGACCGCCGAGACGGGCGAGGCGCCCTTGGTCGCGGTGAAGAACAGGTACGGGGTTTCTGCCCGGTTGCAGAACTCCTGGACGAGGCGGGACTTCCCCACTTGGCGGCGGCCCCGGATGGCGAGTGCGGTACCGGCTCCCGACTCGGTGACCCTCTGCAGGCGCTTGCCCAGCAGGGCCAGCTCCATCTTCCTGCCGACGAACGAAGAGACCATGAGGTAGATCCCATCCATGTAGATTCAGTCTACGTAGATACCATCTACATGGACCTGAATCCCCTCATGGGCTCATGGGCGTTGCACGGGCCGTGTCGGCTCCGGAGTGCATCCGGTGCCGGGTACCTGGGCCGGCCCGGCGGATCGACCGGAACCGACCGGTGGTCGGCTGCATCCGATCACCGGTCCGGTGCGTCCTCAGTGGTGGGCAAGCCACCTGGAACTGCGACTGACGGGGACCGTTCGATGCACACCACGGAGTTGACCGAAGCCCGCCTCGACGAGGCGGGCAACGTCTTGGTGGCGCCCTCGGCGCTGCGGGACGGTGACCTGCTCAGGGACTTCTTCGGGTCCGTCGTCACGCCCGAGGAGCTTGCGTCCGGTTCGCCCGACCTCGCGGGGAAGAGCGTCTACCTGTGCGGCGACGTGTCCGGGGTCGGCGGCCGCCGGCTGCGGGAGGCTGCGAGGGTCTTCGTGGTCCGGGAACTGTCGCAGGGCTATCGCGAGGACGCCGAGGACCCGTGGTCCCTGGTCGACCTCGGCCGGGTCCCCCTTCGGGTGCACGGCGTCGGCGTCCACTACCGCGGGTTCTTCGACCGCGACGGCGACCACTTCGGGCGGATCCGCGCCGAGCACGCGTTCCAGTCCCTGACGGAGTCCACCAAGCCCGGTACGGCCCACCGCAGCGGGATCTACCTGACGCCCGTCGAGCAGCACGGCGACGAGCTGCACTTCCGCCTGCTCCGGTGCTCCACCAACCTGTCGGGGCCGACCGAGAACTTCCGGCCGACCGACACGGGCATCGTCGAGGCGCTGAACCGGGAGGCCGCCGCCGTCTTCCGGGGCCAGGCGCCGCTGAACCACGTGCTCGCGCAGATCTACCACAACACCCCTGCCACGGTGGAGCGCAAGCAGTCCAAGGCACGGATCTCGTCCCACGCCGACAAGACCAAGGACATGCCCGCCAACGGCGTCATGGCCTTCTGCACCTTCTACGACGGGCTCGACCGGCTGCAGCCCCTGGCCGACGACGCCTTCGACCTGGGGGTGAAGGGGGTCAGCGGGCTGACCCGCCTGCAGTTCCGGCTCAAGGAGTCGGCCGTGGGCGGTGCGGGGGCCGGACTCCCCGCGCAGTTCGCCCTGACGCTCCATCCGGGCTCCGTGTTCTTCATGCCGCTGTCCACCAACCGCCTCTACACGCACGAGATCCGGCCCTCGATGCTGGACGCCGCACTGCTCCCGACCCGGCTGGGGTACGTGGTGCGCTGTTCGAGCGCCGAAGCCGTGCACAAGGACGGCGACACGTTCCTCAAGGCGGCCGGTGGCCCGGTGAAGCTGGGGCCGCCCACGGCGGACGGCACGGACGAGCTGCGCAGGCTGTACGCCGAGGAGAACCGGAGCTCGTCCTTCGTCGACTACGGCGACGAGCTCCGCTTCAGCATGAACGCGGGGGACTACCGTGCGCCCCGGATCTAGCCCCTCGGACGGGATCCTCGTGTACGCCCTGCCGACCGAGGAGGACCGCTACGCGGAGCTGACCGCGTCGGTGCAGTGGGAGGAGGTCGGAAAGGGTCGGCGGGGCGCCGTCCTCGCCCGGCCCGACGCGACGGGTGCGGTGCCCCTGGTCCGGACGACCACGCGGTACGGCAGTCCGGCGCAGCGCTTCCGCGCGGTCCACGAACGGCTGGCGCGACAGGTGCAGGAGGCTGCGGCGCTGCCGGTCGGCTTCAACAACGCGCTGATCGAGAGCTACACGAACGCCTACCGGACCATGGGCGCCCATTGCGACCAGGCCCTCGACCTGGCCGACGGGTCGTTCATCGCCGTCCTCTCCTGCTACCGGGACCCCGGGGCGGGCGCGCAGCGGAAGCTGGTCTTCGAGGCGAAGGCGCCCGGCGGCGAGACCTTCGAACTCCCCCTCGCGCACAACGGCGTGGTCGCGTTCTCGGTCGGCTCGAACCGACGGCTCCGGCACCGGATCGTGCTGGACGCGCCCGCCCAGGCCCCGGACAACCCGTGGTTGGGCGTGACCTTCCGGACCTCGAAGACCCTCCTCCGGTATCGCGACGGACACGCCCACCTCCCGCAGGGGGCGCGCCTGGTGCCGGCCGACGAGGAGCAGCAGCGCGAGTTCTACCGGCTGCGGCGCCAGGAGAACCAGGAGACGGACTTCCGATACCCGCTGCTGACGTACACCGTCAGCGAGAGCGATCTGGTGCCGCCGGTGTGACCGGCACCGGCCGGCGCGGCGTCAGTTCCCGGAGCAGCGGTAGTAGAGGTAGTCGGCTTCCGGATTCGTGCCGAGCGAGGAGCAGTGGTACTTGACGGCCTGGACGCGGGGGTCGTTGCCGGACTCGGTGTTGGGGCCCGGGACCAGGGCGGTGGAGATCCGGCCGGACTCGATCAGGCGGACCACGTCGTCGGCGGTCGGGGTGGGCAGGTTGCCGCTGAAGCCGCCGATCACCTGGAGGTGGGTGAGACCGCTGATGATGAAGTCGTCGGCGCTGGAGGCCTGGTAGACCAGCCAGTCACCGTGGCCGGCCGCGAGCCGGTCCGCGGTGGCGCCGGACTGCTGCAGCTTGGCCCAGTCGGCGGGCCTGGACTCGGGCATGATCGAGCCGCCGTAGGTGCCCGTCACCGAGAGCCGGGCGGTCCGGGCGGCGGGCGTGGGCTCGGCGAAGGTGCCGGTGGCGGCGAACGGCGTGTCGAACGGGCCGCCCGAGCGGGTCAGCAGCCACACGCCCGCGGTCACCGGGCCGGCCACCAGGACGGTGAGGGTGAGGGCGACGGCCAGCGCCCGGGTCGGGACGCGCAGCGCGCCGCGGATCCGGCCGTCCAGCAGCAGCGCGCCGGCCGCCGCGACGCCACTCAGTGCGACGAGGAGCTGCAGGAACGGGAGTTGGGCGTAGAGCAGGCTCGCGCTCCAGAGTCCCTGGACGACGAGCAGGGCGGCCAGCAGTCCCCGGGCGTGCCGCCACAGCGCGGTCACCGTGAGCCCGGTGAGCGCGCCGACGGCCGGGACCAGGGTGGCCAGGTAGTAGTCGTGCAGCGCGTCGACCCGGCTGAACGCGACGGTGCAGGTGAGCAGCCAGCCGGTCCAGAGCAGCACCGCGGGCCGGTGCCGGCGCAGGTGGGTGTGCGGCGCGGTCAACGGCCCGGCGGCGCCCCGGGCGAGGGCGCCGGGCAGACGACGGGGCGGCACCACCAGGAGCAGCACCGCACCGGCGAGGGCCAGTGGCAGCAGCCAGCCCGCGTCCGGGCCGAGCGGCGCGGTGAGCAACCGGTCCCAGGCCGCGTGCGAGAAGGTGCTCGACGGCAGCAGGGCCCCGCCGATCTTCGGGTCCGTCACGTACAGGTCGGCGTGCCGGACCGCCGCCGGGTTCGGCGCGGCGAGCGGCTGCAGGCCGAAGTGCCAGCCGCTGCGGAGGCGTTCGCCGCCGTTGTAGAGGAAGACCTGCTCGAAGACCGAGTTGTGCGCGCTGCCGTCCGCCACCGGGCGCCGGTCGGCCGGGGTGAGGGCGAAGAAGACCATCCAGGACAGGGAGAGCGCCGCCGCCGTGACCGTGAGCAGGGCCGCGTGCAGCGCGGCGCGCAGGCGGCGGCCCCGGGGAGCGGCCACGACCAGGGTCAGCACGAGGGCGGGCAGCAGGAACCAGGCCTCGGTCATCTTCGCCTGGAAGGCCAGCGCGATCCAGGCCGCCGCCGCCCAGCCGGAGCGGCGCCGACCGAGCAGCACCAGGCGCAGCACCGCGTCCGCGGCGAGCAGCAGGAGCAGCAGGTAGAGCGGCTCGGAGAGGTTGCCGCGGGTGGAGGCCAGCGTCACCGGGCTGGTGGCCAGCACGGCGGCGGCGATCAGCGCGGGCGCCGCGCCACCGATCCGGCGGACGGCGCGGTGGAGGACCAGGACGGCGAGGGTGCCCTCGACGACCTGCGGCAGCACCATCGCCCAGACCGAGTACCCGAAGGCCCGCACCGAGAGCGCCTGGACCCAGAAGGCGCCCGGGAGCTTGTCGAGCGTGGTGGTGGCCCGCGGGTCGAAGGCGTCGTAGCAGAAGGCGTGCCAGCTGCCGGCCATGCTGCGGACACCGGCTGCGTAGTAGGTCTCCAGGCCCTCGGTGTCGAGCTGCCAGGCGTAGGCGAGCGCGGCCGCCGCGGCGATCAGCAGGAGCAGCAGGCGGGGGAGGGGGAACGCGCGGCGCAGCAGGGCGCCGAGCCGGCGGGCGACGGGCGGGCGGGGCGATGCCGCAGGCCCCCGGGCGGTCGGACCGGAGGCGGTCGGGTCGGCGGCACCCGGGTCGGCGACGGGTGCGTCGGTGGCTCCCTCGCACGCGGGCGCCCCGGGTATCGCGCCGGGTATGTCGGTGGTGTCGATGACGTGTCGGCACGGCGCCGCGGCTCCACCGGCCGTGCGCCGCTCCCCCTCTCTTGAGAGGCGCATCATGCCGGGTCCGGAGCGGGACGATCAAGTGGGTTCAGTCGGCGAGCCCCGTGGACCGCAGGGTCAGGTTGAGCCGCCCCCGGGTCAGTCCGGTCTCCGGCCGGTCGGTGTCCGGCAGCAGCCTGGGCACCCCGTGGTACGCGTACCGCGAGGGGCCGCCGAAGACGAACAGGTCGCCGGAGGCCAGCCGCAGGTCGGTCCACGGCTTCCCCCGGTGCTCGGCGTTGCCGAACCGGAACAGACAGTCGGCCCCGATGCTGAGCGAGACCACCGGGGCGCCGCTGCGCTCGTCCTTGTCCTGGTGCAGGCCCATCCGGGCGTCGGCGTCGTAGAAGTTGACCAGCGCGGTGTCCGGGGCGTAGGCCGCACCGGCGGCCCGGTCCCCGTAGGCCTCGGCCACCGCCGCGCGGCCCAGGCGGACCAGCCAGTCGGGCAACTCGGCGACCCGGCGGCCGTTCACGTCGCCGGCGGTGCGGGTGTACCGGTACGGCTGCCAGTGCCAGCCCAGGCAGACGGTCTGCACCGACATCACGCCGCCGCCCGGCAGCCGGGTGTGCCGGATCGGGACCGGCCCGCGCGCCCACTCCCGGCAGGCCGCGACCAGCTCACGCTGCTGCTCCAGGGTGAGCCAGTCGGGCACGTGCACCGCACCGGGGGCGACCTCGGTGCGCGATCGCGGGAAGAGCTCGGTCATCACCACCCATGGTAGCCAGCGGCCCTCAGCGGACCGCGTCCCCGAAGAAGTCCGGCAGCTCCACCCCCGCCCCGGTCTCCGCCACCTGGGTGTGCACCCACTGGCCCACCGCCAGGTCCAGCACGCCGAGGCCGAACGGGGCGTAGACGGCGGCCCGGGACGGGTCGCGGACCACCGTGCCGTTGAGCACGTCCGCGATCGTGCCGTGCACGAAGTCCCGGTTGCCGACGAGCTGTTCGGCCAGGTGCAGGGAGGTGCGCTCGCGCACCGCGTGGTCGACGTCGTCGGTGATGTTCTGCGCGGCCAGTACCAGCTCGGGCGCCAGGTCGCGCAGCGACAGGTGCAGCACGACGGGCGCGTGGGCGAGCAGCGCGGGGTCGTGCACGTGCGGCTCGCCGGCCACCGTGGTCAGCACCACCAGGTCGCAGTCGAGGAAGGCGCCCGCCAGCTCGTCCACCACCTCGGTGGCCGGGGCGCCCTGGGCGGCCAGCTCGGCGGCGAACCGCTCGGCGTGCGCCCGGTCCAGGTCGAACAGCCGCAGGCCGTCGATCTCCCAGCCGAGGTCGCGCAGGAACTTCCAGACGTGGCCGGCGATCAGCCCGGTGCCGACCAGCCCGACCCGGCGGGCCCGGCGCGCGCCCACCAGCGCCTCGGCGCCCAGCACGGCCGAGGCCGCGGTGCGGGTCGCGGAGATCACCGAGGACTCCAGCACGGCGTACGGGTAGCCGGTCTCGGTGGAGTTGAGCACCAGCACCGCCGAGGCGCGCGGGATGCCGCGGGCCGGGTTCTCCGGGAAGCTGGCGATCCACTTGATCCCGGCCACCTCGAACTCCCCGCCCAGGTAGGCCGGCAGCGAGATGATCCGGGAGCTGGGCCGGTGCGGGAAGCGCAGGAAGGCGCTGTGCGGGTTGCTGCTGTCGCCGGCGTCGTGCGCCAGGTAGGCGCGGCGGACCACGTCCACCAGGGTGGGGCGGTTGCCGTCGACCTGCTTGAGGACGTCGGCGCCGGACAGCACGCGCAGCGGCGGGAAGGAGAGCGGGGCGTCGGACATGGCGGACTCCGAGGGTGACGAAGGGTCAGCGGGTGGACGTGGCGGGGGTGAGGGACCAGGCGGCGGGCGGTTCCCCGGTGCCGAAGGTGGCGCTCACCCAGGCGGGGTTGTAGACGGTGTCGGCGTAGGCGATGCCGCGGTCCGCGCAGAGGAAGGCGACCCGCGGGCGCCGGCCCGCCGCCGGCGGGTGCTCGGCGAACCAGTGCTCGATCGCGGCGTACACGCTTCCGGTGGAGCCGCCGGCGTACAGGCCGTGCCGGCGCACCAGGTCCAGGCAGCCGCGCACCGCCCGGGCCTCCGGCACGATCACCACCTGGTCGATCAGCGCCCGCTCGCACAGCTGCGGGACCAGGCTGGAGCCCAGGCCGGGCAGTCGGCGGGCGGCCGGCGGCTGGCCGAAGATGGCCGAGCCGGCCGCGTCCACCGCGACCACGGTGGCGTTCGGGTAGGTCTCCTTGACCCGGCGGGACAGTCCGGCGATGGTGCCGCCGGTGCTCACCCCGAGGAAGACGTAGTCCAGTTCGGGCAGCACCCGGGCGATCTCGCCGCCGGTCAGCTGGTAGTGGGCGGCCAGCGCGTCGTCGTTGGCGTACTGGTTGGGCCAGTAGGCGTGCGGGAGCTCCCGGCAGAGCTCGCGCACCCGGGCCAGCCGGGTGTTGAGGAAGCCGCCGCTGGCGTCGCGCACGGTGACCTTCTCCACCGTGTCGCACATGATGTCCAGGTAGGCCTCGGTGAGCGCGTTGCAGTTGGGGTCGATCACCGGGACGAAGCCGATCCCCAGGGCCCGGCAGAACGCGGCCATCGAGATGGCGAAGTTGCCGGAGGACGACTCGACCACCGTGGTGTGGCGGGTGATGTCGCCGCGCTCGATGGCCTTCTTGAGGATCCAGAAGGCCGAGCGGTCCTTGGAACTCCCGTTCGGGTTGCAGTACTCCAGCTTGGCGTAGAGCTCGATCCGCTCCTCGTCGAGCCGCACCAGCGGGGTCTCCGCGAAGGTGGCGGCCAGCGCGGCCAACCGGTCGGTCAGCGAGCTGTCCCGGGTGACCGGTCGTTCCGGTGCCAGGGTGGCGGACTCGTGTGTCGGCATGACGCCGTTCTCTCCCGGTCTCGGTGGGGTTGCGGTGGCGGCACGGGGGGTGGCCGCGAGGGCGGTCACCATTGGCCGGTGGCGAAGGCGAGCAACGCCTCGCGCTCGGTGGGATCGACCAGGTCGACCGCGGCGACCGGGGTGTCCGGGTCCGCCACGGCCGCTTCCAGCAGCCGCTCGTAGTGGGCGGCCATCCGGGCCACGGTGGCCGGCTCGAACAGGTCGGCGTCGTACTTGAGCGCCACCTTGACGCCGCCGGTGCCGGCCAGCACCTCGGCGCTCAGGTCGAACTGGCCCTCCTGCTGGTCCACGGCGAAGCCGGACAGCCGCAGTTCGTGGTGGACCAGTTCGGCCCGCGGGTCGCCGAGCGCGAGCAGCTCCAGCAGCGGCTGGAACCGGTTGGCGGCGACCAGGCTGAACATCGCCTGGAAGACCGGGGTCCGGCCGGGGTCGGCCGGCAGGCCCAGTTCGCCCGGCAGCAGCGGCAGCGGGAAGTCCCGGTGCGCCAGGTCCTGGCGGACCTGCTCGCCGATCTCCGCGAAGAGCTGACGGAAGGTCAGCTGGTCGCCGATCCGGACCCGGTGCGGCAGCGTGTTGACGAAGTAGCCGACCGCGTCCTTCATGGTCCGCTCCGGCCGGGTGCTCACGGCGTAGCCGACCAGGAAGTCCGCCTGCGCCGTCCACCGGTGCAGCAGCGCCTGGAAGGTGCCGAACAGCACCGCGAACGGGGTGACCCCGGCGGCGGCCGCCGCCGGCCGCAGCCGCCGCACCAGCTCCTCGGGCAGCCGCAGGTCGTGGGTGGCGCCGACGTACCGCTTGCGGGCCGGGCGCTGGTGGTCCACCGGCAGCTCCAGCAGCGGCGGCGCGCCGGCGCACACCTCGCGCCAGTAGTCGGCCAGTTCGCCCCGGCGCGGCGAGTCGAGCACCTCCCGCTCGATGTCCACCACGTCCTGGAACGGGCGGCGCAGCTCGGGCCAGGTCGGCTCGGTGCCGTCCAGCTCGGCCCGGTAGGCGGTCAGCAGGTCGCCCAGCACGATGACCTGCGAGGCGCCGTCGGTGGCCATGTGGTGGGCCACCACCAGCAGGACCGCGTCGGTCGGCCGCGGGCGCAGCAGCAGCACCCGGACCGGGCCCGGGACGGTCAGGTCGAACGGGCGGTTGACCGCGGCGTGCGCGCGCTCGTGCAGCTCCGTGTCGGTGGCGCCGGGCAGCTCGTGCACCTCCAGCACCTCGACCGGCCCCTGGTGCACCACCCGGTACGGCGTGCCGTCGGCCTCGGCGAACCGGGAGCGGAGCAGCTCGTGGCGGTCCAGCACCCGGTGCACGGCCCGGCGCAGCGCCTCGTCGTCCACCTGCTGGTGGATCCGGACCGCCATCGCCACGTTGTAGGCGGGGCTGGCCGGGGCCATCCGGTGCAGGAACCAGAGCGCCTCCTGGCCGGTGGTGAGGGCGAGGTGCGCGGTGCTCATCGGCCGCCCACCAGGTCGTGCAGGTGGGCGGAGAGGGCGTCGATGGTGGGGTGGTCCCAGGCCAGGGTCGGGGAGAGCTCCACCTCGAACCGGTCCTCGATCTGGGCGACCAGGCTCATCCCGTAGACCGAGTCCATCCCGTACTCGACCAGCTTGACGTCCGGCCGCAGCTCTTCCGGCTCGAGCTCCAAGTAGAAGGCGACCCGCTCGGTGAGCCAGTCGGTGATCCCGGCCACCGAGGTCTCGACGGTCTGCTCGGACATGGTGAACTCCCTAAAACGTTTTTTGGGTGGGTCAGTTGACGGGGCGGTTGGACAGGTCGAAGCTGCGGCCGGAGTGCAGCCGGTGGCGCAGTTCGGCGAGCAGGGCCTCGGTCCGGTCGGTGCGGCCGGCCGGCCGGTCCTGCTCGCGCAGCAGCGGCTCGGTGGCGCGCTGCCGGACCCGCCGGCAGGCCTCGGCGGCCTCCCGGCGCTGCTGCTCGCCGGGGCCCGGGCGCGGGCCGCGCAGCGCGGCCAGGGTGGTGAGGTCGCGCTGGTGCTTCTGGAAGATCGCGTGCTCGCCCTCGCGCAGGTAGGAGCGGGCGCCGAGCAGCAGCGAGAGCCGGTGGCCGGCGTCGCGGACCAGCTGCTCGACGGGTGCGGTCACGCCCTCGGCGCGGCAGCGGTCGGCGGTCAGCAGGTCGGCGAAGGCCTCCGCCAGCACCGCGCGGGCGCTGGGCAGGGCGATCACCGGGCGGCCGTACAGCTCGCGGCGCTCGGCGAACCGCAGGGTGGTGCGCAGCTGGGTGTCCAGGGCGCCGATGGTGGCGGCGGCCAGGGCCCGGGCCTCGGCGGCGCGGTCCGCCGGGGCGTCGACCAGCGCGGTGACCGGGACGGGGTGGGCGGTGAAGACGAGCCGGTGCGGGCGGCAGCCGCGCAGCCCGGGGGTGCGGTAGGCGGCCCCGACGGACGGGCGCAGCTCGGCCGGCAGCTGCAGGTGGCGCGCCGCGCCGTCCAGTTCGACGGTGAGCAGCAGCCGGCGCGGGCCGGTGGCGTGCACCTCGCCGTCCAGCAGCAGCACCCGGCCGGACCGGCGGGCGCGCAGCGGCCCGCCGACGGCGAAGGTGTGGGCGGCCGGGGTGGGGTCGCCGGTCAGCGCGGGGGCCAGGGCCCGGCCCAGCACCAGGCCGAGGTCACGGGCGCCGAGCGCCTGGAGGAACTCCTCGGTCCGGTCCAGGGCGGCCGGCTCGGGCAGTTCGCGGCGCTCGTCGGCCTCGACCGCGGCGGCGAACCCGAGCGGGTTGGCCGGGTCCTCCGGATCGCCGAGCAGGGCGGTGGCCCGGGGCAGTGCGGTGGTCATGCGGTCTCCTCCAACTGGCAGTCGAGCAGGGAGAAGAGCCGGCCGGCGCGGTGCTGCCGCTGCAGCCGCCCGGTGAGGTCGGCGACCAGCTCGGCGGGCAGCTCGCCGCCCGGGCGCAGCTGGCCGAGCAGCCGGACCAGGGCGGCCCGCAGCCAGCTGCTGCTCTGCCAGCAGGCCGAGTCGTCCGCCGTGCGGTTGTGCAGCCAGAGCTGGACGCAGGCGGCCGCGCCGAACAGGACGGTGTAGCGCCGGGCCAACTCGTACGAGCTGGCCGGTACTTCGCGGGCGGACGGGCGCAGCTCGGCCATCTCGGCGTGGATCGCGGCGGCCTGCTCGGCCAGTTCGGCCGCCAGCGGCACGAGCTGGGGGTCCGTCAGCTGCGCCAGTGCGGCGGGCAGGCTCTGCACCAGGCTGCTGCCGTGGCGGGAGAAGAGTTCCAGGGCCTTGGTGCCGGCCGGCGGCAGCTCGGTGGCCAGGGTGGTGGCGGTGGCCAGGCCGTCCTGGTTGACCCGGCCCCGGTGGTAGCCGCGGGCCAGCGCGTCGAACTGGTTGATCAGCGCGTTGAGGTTCACCGCGGTGTTGCCGTCGAAGATGCTCATGATGTGGTGGTCGCGTTCCAGCTTCTGGAAGCTGTCCGCGTCGGTCGGCTCCGCCAGCAGCAGGGTGGGCCCCAACTCGCGGGCCAGGTCGGCGATCAGCTGCTCGACCAGGGTCGGCACGAAGGCCTTGACCGCGGCCGAGACCACGCTCATCTCACCCGGCAGGGTGTGCACGGCGCGGGCCGCCACCAGGGTCACCGCCTCGGCCACCAGCAGGTCGGCGTAGGCGCCGGCCAGCGCCGGATTGGGGTCCGGCGCGCTGTTGCGCACCGCCAGCCGCAGGGCGTGGTCGGCGGTGCCCAGCGACAGGGCGCCGCACAGGGTGCGGGTCAGCTGCAGGCACTTGAGCACCGTCTCCAGCCCGGTGCCGGCCGCGCCGACCAGCGCGTCGGCGGGCACCTCGGCCCCCTGGAACTCGATCCCGCTGATGTCCGCGCCCCGGATCCCGACCGTGCGCACCGCCGGCAGGCAGCGGTAACTGCCGGGCGCCAGGCGGCGCTTGTCCACCAGCAGCAGGCTGAACCCGCGCGGCCCGCCGACCGGTTCGGTACGGGCCAGCACGCAGACCAGCTGCCCGCGCGAGGCGTTGCCGATCAGCCACTTCTCGCCGTTGATCCGGTACCACTGCTCACCGGCCTCGGTGGCGACCCGGTTGGCCAGCAGGTCGCTGCCGTGCTCGCGCTCGGACAGGGCCAGCGAGACCACGCTGCCGGCCTCCACCTCGCGGGCCAGCCGCTCGGCCTGCTCCGCGCTGCCGGCCAGCCAGACCGAGGCGGCGCCCAGGAAGGTGCCGACGTGCGCCACCGCCACGGTCAGGTCGCGGCGGGCCACCAGGCGGACCAGGGCGGCCAGTTCCTCGTAGCTGTGCAGTTCGCCGCCGAGCGCGCCGGGCACGTAGCGGCGGGCCAGGCCCAGCCCGTCCAGGCGTTGGCAGATCTCGGTGGGGAACTCCTCGCGCTCGTCCAGCTCCTGGCAGCGGGCGAAGGAGAAGGTCTGCAGCGGGTCGTGCGGGTCGCCGAGCCCGCGGTCGAAGCGCTCGGCCAGTTGGACCAGGGTCGATTTCACGCTCCCTCCCCGACCGGCTGCGGGCGGCGGTAGCTGGCCCGGGCACGCGGGCTGAGCTCCTCGTACAGCGGCTCCAGCGCGCCGCTGACGAACAGTTCGCGCATCCGGGAGCGCTGGATCTTGCCGCTGGTGGTCCGGCTGACCTTGCCGGGCTTGAGGAAGACCACGTTGCCGACCGCCATGCCGAGGCTGCGGCCCAGCTCCAGCTTGACCGTCTCGGCCAGCTCGGGCAGGGCGGTGGCGCCGAGCCGGGCGGCCCGCACCTCCTGGACCACCACCAGCTCCTCCAGCGGCGCCGGGGCTGGCACCGAGAAGACGCTGCCCTGCAGCCCGCCGAACCCGGCGTGCAGCTCGCCGACCTCGCGCTCGACGTCGTGCGGGTAGATGTTGCGGCCGTTGATCGTCATCATGTCCTTGATCCGGCCGGTGACGTAGAGCTCGCCGCCGTGCAGCACGCCCAGGTCGCCGGTGCGCAGGTAGCCGGTCGCGCCGTCGGCGGTGGTCGCGCCGAAGACCCGCGCGTTCACCTCGGGCTTGTTCCAGTAGCCCGCGCTGACCGACCCGCCGCGCAGCCAGATCTCGCCGACCTGGCCGTCCGGCAGCACCCGGTGGTCGCCCGGGTCGACGATCCGCAGCTCCAGGCCGGCCGGGCGCCCGCAGCCGACCAGCTCCAGGCCGTCCGGCACGGGGGCGAAGACGTTGCGCTCCAGCTCGGCCGGGTCGACCGTGGTGACGGTGGCGGCCCGCCCGGGCACGCCGGCCGTGACCCCGAGGGTGGCCTCGGCCAGGCCGTAGGCCGGGCGCACCGTGTCCGGGGCCAGGCCGGCGGCGGCGAACCGCTCGGTGAACCGGGCGACGGTGCGGGCGTGCACCGGCTCGGCGCCGTTGGCGGCCACCTGCCAGCTGGACAGGTCGAGTTCGGCCAGCTGCTGGTCGGTGACCGAGCGCGCGCAGAGGTTGTAGGCGAAGTTCGGGGCGAACGAGTGGGTCGCCCGGTGGCGCTGGATCAGCTTCAGCCAGGTGTACGGGCGGCGGATGAAGTCGGTCGGCGGCAGCAGCACGGTGCGCCCGCCCTGGTACAGCGGCAGCAGCAGCGCCGCGATCAGGCCCATGTCGTGGAAGAGCGGCGCCCAGCTGCAGACGGTGTGCTCCGGCTCCAGCGAGAGGATGGCGCGCAGCTCGCCGAAGTTGTGCCGCAGGTTGGCGTGGCTGACCACCACGCCCTTGGGGTCGCTGGTGGAGCCGGAGGTGTACTGCAGGAAGGCGGGCGCCTGCGGGTCGGCGGCGGGCCAGACCCAGTCGGCCTCGGCCACCGGGGCGACGTCCTCCACCGCCAGGCAGCGCACCTCGGCCAGCCGCTCCTGCTCGGCGAACTCGGCCACCTCGGGCAGCGTGGCGCGGTCGGTGAGCAGCAGCCGGGCGTCGCAGTCGGAGACCACGCCGCCGGTGCGGCGGCGCTGGCTGCTGCCCCGGCCGGGCAGCGGCACCGGGACCGGCACCACCGAGGCGTACAGGCAGCCCAGGAAGGCGGTGACGAACTCCAGGCCGGTCGGGAAGAGCAGCAGCGCCCGGTCGCCGGGCCGGGTGGTGCGGCGCAGCTCGGCGGCCACCGCCTGGGCGTCGGCGGCCAGCTGGTGGTAGGTCAGGACCCGCTCGGTGTCCGCGGTGGCGAAGACCACGGCCGCGGCCTGCGGGGTGCGGCCGGCGTGGTGCGCGGTCGCCTCGATCAGATCACGCATGGCGGGTCGTCACTTTCCGGTAGGGGTGGGAGCGGGCTCGGTGCCGATCCGGCGCAGCGAGGGGCTGAGCACGGCCGACAGCGCCAGCAGCGCCATCACGCCGCTGCAGGCCAGCACGGTGGGCCGGAAGCCGAAGGACTGCAGGGCGAAGCCGCCGACCAGGGCGCCCAGCGGCAGGGTGCCGAAGGCGATGATGGAGACCACGCTGGCGATCCGGCCCTGCATCTCGTCCGGGGTGACCCGGACCTGGAAGGAGACCACCGCGATGGTCCAGGCCGCCCCGATCAGTGCCATCGGGGTGATCACCAGGGCGAAGAGCAGCGGGTTGTGCAGCAGCACGGTGAGCGGGAAGAGCACGGCCCAGATCAGGTTGGCGCCCAGCACGATGACCGGCAGGCTGAGCCGCTCCAGCCACCAGGAGGTGGACAGCGCCCCGATCACGCCGCCGACCCCGGCGGCGCCCATCACCAGGCCGACCACCGCCGGCGAGACCCCGTCGTGCCGCAGCACGGTGAGCATGCCCAGGGTGAGCACCTCGAAGAGCAGGTTGCTGACCGCGATCACCCCGGCGGCCGCCCGCAGCTGATGGTGGTTCCAGAGCCAGCGCACCCCGGCCGCGATCTCCGCCAGCACCTTGCCGCGCTCGGCCGGGTCGGTCCGCTCGGCCTGGAAGCCCTTGCGGATCGCGGACAGCGTGGTGAACGAGACCAGCTGGGAGACGGCGGTGAAGAGCAGCGGCACCCAGAACGCCACCGCCGACAGCGCGCCGGCCAGCGGCTGGCCGAGCAGGCCGGTGGCCTGCACCCGGGCCTCGTTCTGCGAGATCGCCTGGTCCAGGTGGTCCGGGTGGACCACGTTGCGCACCGCCGCGTGCTCGGCGAGCTTGTGCACCACGCCGAGGCTCGCCTCGACGAAGGCCACCGCCAGCAGCACCGGCAGCAGCACCTTGCCCGCGAGCAGGGTGGCGACCAGCACCGCCAGGGCGGCGAACCGGCCGAGGTTGCAGCCGAGCATCAGCCGCTTGCGGTCGAACCGGTCGACCAGCACCCCGGCGAAGAGCGAGAGCACCAGCTGCGGCAGCGCGGCCGCGGCGCCGACCAGGCCGGCCGAGCGGACCGAGCCGCCGGACCAGAGCACGATCAGCGGGTAGGCGAAGGCGGAGACCTGCGAGCCGAGCGAGGAGAGCGCGGTGCCGGTCCACAGCAGCACGAAGTCCCGGTTGCGGCGCAGCGGCGGGGGAGCGGGCGGGGCGAAGGCGGCCGCCGGGTCCAGGGCGTCGACGGTCATGCCCGGCCCCCGGCGCACCACTCGAGCACGGCCATGGCGCTGGTCAGCTTGTGGCCGGCCTGCCAGAAGGCGATGCTGGTCGGCCCGTCGAGCACCTCGGCGGTGACCTCCTCGCCGCGGTGGGCGGGCAGGTCGTGCATGAAGACCGCCTTCGGGCTGCCCTCCCACAGCTCGGCGCGGACCTGGAACGGGTCGAAGCGTTCGCGCCAGTCGGGGTCCGGCTTGGTGGTGCCGGTGGTCTGCCAGCGGGTGGTGTAGATGACGTCCACGTCCCGGGGCAGGTCGGCCATGTCGTGCCGCTCGGTGACCAGCGAGCCGTGCTCGGCCGCCTGGGCGGTGGCCCGGTCCAGGTAGTCGGTGAGCAGCCCGTAGCCCTCGGGGGTGCGCAGGTGCAGCTCGGTGCCCGGGTACCGGGAGAGCGCCAGCGCCAGCGCGGAGGCGGTGTTGTTGCCCTCGCCCAGGTAGAGCACCCGCAGGCCCTCGATCCGGCCGAAGTGCCGCTGCAGGGTGGTCAGGTCGGTGAGCGCCTGGGTCGGGTGCTCCTCGGTGCTCATCGCGTTGACCACCGGCATCCGGCCCTGGGCGGCCAGCGCCCGCAGGTCGGCGGAGGGCTCGGCGGTGCGGGCCACCAGCACGTCGATCATCCGGGAGAGCACGTCGCCGGTGTCCTCCAGCGTCTCGCCGGTGTTCAGCTGCAGGTCGCCGGGCTGGTAAGTGAGCAGGTCGCCGCCCAGGCGCAGGGTGCCGCTGGAGAAGGCGGTGCGGGTGCGGGTGGAGGTCTTCTTGAAGTAGACGCCCACCACCCGGTTCGCCAGCGCCGTGCCGGCCGGCCGGTCCTGCTCGGCGAACTCCACGCCGCGGGTCACCAGGTGGCGCAGCTCTTCGTCGGTCAGGTCGGAGATCGAGATCAGGTGTCGTGCTGTCGCGGTCATCAGGGCCTTCGTTCCGTGTGGGTGAGGGAGGGTCAGCGGGCGGCGAGGCGCTCGGCGAGGGCGGCGGCGACCAGGGCCGAGGCGGCCGGGGTGGCCAGCTCGGCGTGGGCGAGGTCGAGCCGGTGCACCGTCACCTCGCCGGCGACCAGCGCCCGCCAGGCGGCCGGCTTGGGGTGCTCGGCGGACTCGGTGGCGGTGGCGACGAAGAGCTCGACGCCGCCGTCCTGGGCCGGCGCGCGGTAGGCCTCGCCGATCCGCTGGAAGTTGAGCAGCACCTCGACCAGCCGGTCCGCGGTGGCCGCGTCCAGGTCGGCCAGCTCCGGGTAGGCGGCGCGCAGCAGCTCCAGGAAGCGCAGCCGGGGCGCGAGGGTCGGCGGCTCGTGCTCGGCGCCGGCCGGCAGGATCCCCAGGCCGGCCAGCACCTCGATCAGCTGGGTGCGCTCGTCGGCCCCGTCGGGCAGCGGCTCGAAGTCGCGCCAGTCCGGGTGCGCGTCCAGCACCGCGAGCAGCTCCACCTGCTCGCCGGCCGCCCGCAGCTGGGCCGCCATCTGGTGCGCGAGCAGGCCGCCGAAGGACCAGCCGAGCAGCCGGTAGGGGCCGGTGGGCTGCACCCGGCGCAGCTGCGCCAGGTAGTCGGCGGCCACCGCCTCGATCCGGTCCGGCAGCGCCGTCGGCTCGGCCAATCCGCGGGCCTGCAGCGCGTACACCGGCAGCTCGCGCGGCAGGTGCGGCAGCAGGTTGGCGTAGCCCCAGCCGATCGCCAGCCCCGGGTGCACGCAGAACAGCGGGCGCAGCGTGCCGGTGCGGCGCAGCGGCAGCAGGACCGGGATCGCGGCGGGCGCCGTGCGGGCGGCGAGCCGCTCGGCGAGTTCGGCGACGGTGGGGGCCTCGAAGACGGTGCGGACCGGGAGGTCCACGCCGAGTTCAGTGCGGATCCGGCTGACCAGCCTGGTGACCAGCAGCGAGTGGCCGCCGAGGGCGAAGAAGCTGTCGTCGACGGAGACCTCGGGCAGCTCCAGCACCTCGGCCAGCAGCGCGCAGAGCGCGCGCTCGCGCTCGGTGCGCGGCGGGCGGCCGCCGGTGGCCCCGGTGCGCTCGGGCTCGGGCAGTCGGCGCAGGTCCAGCTTGCCGTGCGCGGTCCTGGGCAGTTCGTCCAGCACCACGAAGTCCGTCGGCACCATGTAGTCCGGCAGCGCCTGGGCCGCGTACTTGTGCAGCACCTCCGGGTCGGGCAGCGTGCGGGCGTCCTCCGGGACCAGGTAGGCCAGCAGTCGGCCGCCCCGGACGACGACGGCGGCCCGGGTGATCTCGGGGTGGGCGGTGAGCACGGACTGGATCTCGCCGAGCTCGATCCGGAAGCCGCGGATCTTGACCTGGTCGTCGGTGCGGCCGAGGAAGTCGAGCAGGCCGTCCGGGGTCCAGCGGGCCAGGTCGCCGGTCCGGTACATCCGGGAGCCGGCCGGGCCGAAGGGGTCGGGGACGAACCGCTCGGCGGTCAGGTCGGGGCGGCCCAGGTAGCCGCGGGCCAGCCCGCCGCCGGCCAGGTGCAGCTCGCCGGGCACGCCGGGCGGCACCGGGTTGCCGTGCGGGTCCAGCACGTAGGCCCGCGCGTTGTCGACCGGTCGGCCGATCAGCGGCAGGGCCGCGTCCTCGGTGGTGAGGGTGACGGCGTCCACGGTGAACTCGGTCGGGCCGTAGCAGTTCAGGCCGCTGGTCCGGGCCGCCGCGCGCAGGGTGCGCCACAGGTCCGCGCCGACCGCCTCGCCGCCGACCGAGAGCACGGCCGGGGCGTGGTCCGGGTGGTCCAGCAGCCCTTCCTCGACCAGCACCGCGGCGAAGGACGGCGTGACGTCGAGGAAGTCGATCCGGTGCTCGACCACGTGGCGCACCAGGGCGCGCGGGTCGAGCCGGGTCTCCTCGTCGATCAGGTGCAGCCGGTGGCCGGCGGCGAGGAAGGTCAGCGGGTCGAGCCAGGCGTCGAAGGTGACGCCCGCGGTCATCGCCACGCCGACCGGCCCGGCGCCGAAGTGACGGTCCATCAGGACCCGCCGGTTGGTGGCGCACAGGTCGGTCAGGCTGTGGTGCTCGATCACCACGCCCTTGGGCAGGCCGGTGGAGCCGGAGGTGTAGATGACGTAGGCGGGGTGGTGCGGGTCGGGGCGCAGGCCGAGCTCGGTGCCGGGGTGGTCGAGGGCCGCCTGGTCGAGCAGCAGGACCGGGAGGCCGTCGAGGGCGTCGGCGGTGCGGGTGGTGGCGAGGGCGAGGACGGGGTCGGCGTCGCGCAGCATGTGCGCGGTGCGGGCGGCGGGGGCGGCCGGGTCGAGCGGGAGGTAGGCGGCGCCGGCCTTCCAGACGGCGAGTTGGGCGACCACCAGGTCGGTGGTGCGGGGCAGGGCGAGCGCGACGCAGCG
>NZ_JBHYKG010000123.1:7526-23690 GCF_042741245.1 Kitasatospora sp. NPDC058965 | reverse complement strand
GAGGTCGGGCGGCACCCCTGCGGTGTGCCGGGCTCAGCCCAGCAGGCGGCGCAGCCGCTCGCCCGCCGCGGCCAGCACGGCCTGGGCCTCGGCGAGTTGATCCGGCGTCAGCGGCCCGGCGTCGCGGGCGCTGTCGCGGACCTGGTCGCGGAAGCGGTCCAGCAGCCGGTCGAGCTCGCGGGCCGGCGCGCCGGCCGGGTCGGTGCGGGCCCAGTCGGGCAGGTCGGTGACCGGGGGCTCCCGGTCGGCCCGGGTGACGGTGACCTCCTCGCCCGCCGCCTTCCCGGCCGCCGCCTTCTCGTCCGACCAGCGGGACGGGTCGGCCAGGCCGGCCAGGCCCTTGGTGAGCTCGGCGAAGCCCTCGGCCAGCCCGGTGGGCCAGTCGCCCTTGCTGACGTGGTCGCGGACCTGCTGCTCGACCCGGCGCTTGATCCGCAGCGCCTCCTGCTGGGCGGCCTGACGGACCGCCTGGGACTGCTCGCGGGCCTTGCGGGCCTCCTCCTTGGCCCGCTTGGCCTGCTCCTTGGCGAGCCTCTCCTGCTCCTTGGCCCGCTTCGCCTGGGCCTTGAACTCGGCGAACTCGTCCTTGGTGCGCTGCCAGGCGGCCTCGTTCCACCCGCCGGCGGGGTCGGCGGCCGCCCGCGGGGTGGAGCCGGCGGCGGCCCGCAGCTCCTCGCGCAGGTCCTTGGCCGAGTCGCGGACGTCCTCGCGGATCGCGCCGGCCAGCTGGGAGACCGAGTCGCTGATCTCCACCTCCAGCTCGGCCAGGTCCTGCTGACGGTCCGCCAGCTCGGCGCGGCCGGCCCCGGTGATCCGGTAGACCTTGCGCCCGCCCTCGGTCGAGTGCTCCACCAGGCCCTCCTGCTCCAGCTTGGCCAGGCGGGGGTAGACGGTGCCGGCCGAGGGGGCGTAGAGCCCCTGGAAGCGCTCCTCCAGCAGGCGGATCACCTCGTAGCCGTGCCGCGGGGACTCGTCCAGCAGCTTCAGCAGGTAGAGCCGCAGCCGCCCGTGCCCGAACACACCACTCATGCCTGGTCACCCTTCTCGACCCCGTCGGTCAGTTCGAGGACCGGCGCCGGGGCCTCGTCCTCCGGCTCCGGGCGGCGCAGCACCGAGATGGCACCGGAGACGGTGGCCACCGCGAGCTTGCCGGTGCCCTCGCCCAGCGTGCCGGTGAGCCGCTTGGCGCCCCAGGTGCCACCGACCGTCAGCTCCTCGAAGGCGCTGTGGAACTGGCCGTTGGTGGAGCCGGCGTCGACCCGGGTGTCGGCCGGCTGCGGCAGCCGGACCGCCACGTCGCCGCTGACCGTGTTGACCTTGATGTCGGCCGGGGTGCTGCCGGCCAGGTCCAGGGTGACCGCGCCGCCGACCGAGTTGGCCCGTACCGTGGCGGGGGAGCCGGCCACCACGGTCAGGCCGCCGGAGACCGTCTTCACCACCAGGTCGCCGGCCAGCGACTGGGCGTCGATGTCGCCGGAGACCGAGTTGGCCTCGGTCCGCCCGTCCAGGCCGACCAGGGTGGTGGTGCCGGAGACCTGGTGCACGGTGGTGCCGCCGTGCACGCCGGAGACGGTGGCGTCGGCGGTGACCGCACCGAGCTTCACCCGCGCCTCGGCCGGGACGGTCAGCGAGACCACGGCCCGGCGCTTGCGGCGCAGCGAGCCGACGAAGGCCTTCACCGAGTCCAGCGACTTGAGGTTCTCGCCGAAGGTGTTCCAGTTGAGGTCCGGGTAGCTGACCGTCAGCACCCCGTCGGCCAGGGTGACCTGGAGCGGCTCGCCGTCCAGCTCGGTGACCTCCAGGCGGGCCGGGCCCTCGGCGGCGACCACGTTGACCGCGCCGCCGATGATCCGCACCTGCACGGTGCTGACCGGCTCGTCGAGGGTGATCTTGTCAGCGGAGCCGACCGTCCACTCGCTCATCGTTTGCGTCCTCCCGTTGCGCAGCCGTCGTCGTACCCTGGAGGGGCGACGATCCGGCAATCACGATGTATCGCGTCTTCCGAGATTCACGATATATCGCGTAGTGCGGAAGTCAAGGCCCATCCCGGAGGATCCGTGCCGCACTTCCGCGCGCCGAGAGAACGTGCAGGGCCCGGCAGGCGGTCGCCTGCCGGGCCCTGCACGTGCCGGTGGGTCAGTCCTCGTCCTCGTCGTCCAGCCGGGCCAGCCAGGTGGCCAGCCGCTCGACGGGGATCTCGAACTCGGGGTTGAGGTCGACGAACTCGCGCAGCCGGTCGGCCAGCCACTCGAAGCTGACCTCCTCCTCGCCGCGCCGGTTCGCCAGTTCCTCGATGCCGCGGTCGGTGAAGTACACGCTCTGCTCCGGGAATCAGGGTCGGGCTACCGGCCCAGGATAGACCGGCGGCCGCCCGGCCCGGGCTCAGCCGTCGTTGCGGTAGTAGGTCAGCGAGCAGGTGGCGGAGCCGTCGCCGCTGCCCAGCTTGACCACCTTGAGCACCACGATCGAGCCGGTGGTGCGCGAGCGGACGCAGAACGAGCGGTCGGCGGCCAGGTCGTCGAACTTGATCGGCAGCGCGGCGGGCTCGCGGTCGATGCCGGCCGAGCAGGCCTCCGGGGTCAGCGCGTTCGTGTCCTTGGCGACGTAGGCGTCGGAGCCGCCGCTCACCTGGAACTGGGTGCCGGCGGTGCCGACGTACCAGTCCACCGAGCTGTCCGGGACCACCTTGCCGTTCTTCAGGTCGAACTGGTAGTCCGCGTTCGGCGGGATCGACAGCACCTGGTCGCCGTAGGCCTGGGTGTACTTGGCCGGATGGGGGGTGCCCGCCCCGCCGGTGGCCGGGCCGGCCCCGGCGCTGACCGTGGACCCGGCGCCACCGCTGCTGCTGCCGTCGGCGGTCGGGCCGGCCGACGGGGCGTCAGAGGCGGCGGGGGTGGCGGCGGGCGGCGCCGGCTGGGCGGTTGACTGCGTGGCGGTCGGCCCGTCGGCGCCGGCCCGGTTGCCGGTGGAGCCGGTGCTCCTGGTCAGCAGGACACCGGCCAGGGTGCCGCCGAGCGCCATCACCAGGGCCACCGTCAGCAGCGTCTTCCAGGAGACGCCGGCCCGGCGCCGCGGTGCCGGGCCGGCCGGCCCGGGATCGGCAACCGGCCCGGGGTAGGGGGCCGGGGCGGGCGGCGCCGGCGGGGTCAGTCGCATCGTGGTCTCGGTCGGCGGCGGCGCGGCGGGCGCCCCGGTCGGCGGCAGTACCGGGCCGAAGCCGCTCGGCGCGCCGACCGCAGTGCCCGCGTCGACCGCCCCGACTGCCCCGACCGGCACGGTCGACGGCGGGGCGACCGGACCGGCGGGCGGGGCGGCGGGCGGCGCCGGCGGCACGGCCGGGGCCGCGCCCGGCACCGGCGGACCGGCCGTCGGGGGGTTGCTCGGCCGGTCCGGCGCCGGCTTGGCCGGGGTGCGCGGCAGGTCGGCGCGGCGGGTGATGTCGGTGTTCACCTGGGCCGGCAGCCAGTCGTCGGTGAACCGCAGCTGCCCGCCCACCTCGGGGTGGGCGCGGGCCACCTCGATGACCTCGGCCGGGGTCGGCCGGTCCTCGGGGCGCTTGGCCAGGCAGCGCAGGGCCAGCTCCCGCAGGTCCGCCGGTACGTTGCCGAGCGACGGCGGCTCGTGCACCACCCGGTAGAGCACCGCGGAGTCGGTGCCCTCGCCGAACGGCAGCACGCCGCCCGCCACGTGGGCCAGCAGCGCGCCGAGCGCGAACACGTCGGTGGCGGGAGTGACCACGCCGTCCTGGGCCTGCTCGGGGGCCATGAAGGCGGGCGAGCCGATCCGGTAGCCGGTCCCGGTCAGCGCGGTGGCGTCGGCGGCGCGGGCGATGCCGAAGTCGATCACCCGGGGGCCGTCCGCGGCGACCAGCACGTTGGCCGGCTTGAGGTCGCGGTGCACCACGTTGACGCTGTGGATCGCCTGCAGCGCCTCGGCGATGCCGCCGACCAGCAGCAGCACGGTGCGCACCGGCAGCGCGCCGTGGTCGCGCACCACCTGGGCCAGCGAGGGGCCCGGCACGTACGCGGTGACCAGCCAGGGCGCGTCCGCGGTGGTGCCGGAGTCGATCACCTGGGCGGTGTAGAGGCCGTGGATCCGCTGGGCGTTGGCCACCTCCTGGGCGAACCGGCGGCGGAACTCCTGGTCCTCGGCCAGCTCGGGCCGGACCACCTTGAGCGCCACCGGCCGCCCGCCCGGGGTGTACGACAGGTAGACCCGCCCCATCCCGCCGGAGCCGAGCCGGGCGAAGAGGCGGTAACCGGCCACCGTGGCCGGATCATCCGGTTGCAGCGGCTGGAAGACCGGCAGTGGTGGCATGGCGGAGCGCGACGCGTCGGCAGGCATGGCGCAGAGACTAGCGCCGCGGCCGACCCGTCAGTGCGGCGTATTCCACAACGTTATTGACGCGAGGTCAGATCCGACCGTCCGTCACCCGATCGCGTAAGAGGTCAGCGTGGCGGTGGCGGCGCCGGTGTCCCGGGTCAGCTTGACCACCTTCAGCACCACCAGGGTGCCGGCCGCCTTCGAACGCAGGCAGAACGAGCGGCCGGGCGGCAGGTCCTCGAACTTCAGGTTCGCCACCGGCGCCTGGTCCAGGCCGGTGGCGCACTGCTCGGGGGTCAGCGCACCGCCGTCCTTGGCGATGTAGGCGTCGGTGCCGTCGCTCATCAGGAACTCCGGCCCGTAGGTGGCCAGGTGCCAGTCCAGCACGCCGCCCGCCTCGACCCGGCCGTTCTTCAGGTCGAACTGCTGGTCCGCGTCCGGGGCGATGGCCAGCGTCCGGTCCTTGTAGCCCACGGTGTACTTCATCGGCGGAGCGCTCGGCGGGGGTGCGGCGCTGCCGGCGCCCGCGGTCGGGCTCGCGGCGGACGCAGCGGTGCTCGCCGCCGCGGTGGACGGCGGCGCCGTGCTCGCCCGGTCCGCGCCGACGGCGGGCGCCGGGTCGCTGCGCAGCAGCAGCGCGGTCACCCCGCCGCCCGCGCCCAGCATCAGCACCGCCACCGCGACCAGCGCCTTCCAGGAGACGCCCGGCCGGCGCGGCGGTCGCAGCGCCGTCGGCCCCTCGACCGGCACCGCCTCGGCCGATCCCGGGGTTCCGACGGCGGCCCCCGCCCGCAGCAGCACCGTCGGGTCCGTGCGCGGCGCCGCCGGCAGCTCGGTCCGCCGGGCGATCTCGCCGGTCACCCCGGCCGGCAGCCAGTCCTCGGTGAACCGCAGCTGCCCGCCCACCTCGGGGTGGGCGCGGGCCGCCTCGATGACCTCGGCGGTGGTCGGCCGGTCGGCGGGGTCCTTGGCCAGGCAGCGCAGCAGCAGCGGGTGCAGGTCGGCGGGGACCGCCGCCAGCTCCGGCTGCTCGTGCACCACCCGGTAGAGCACCGCGGTCTCCGGCCCCTCGCCGAACGGCGGCACCCCGCCGACCACGTAGGCGATCAGCGCGCCCAGTGCGAAGACGTCGGAGGCCGGGGTGACGGGGTGGCCCTGGGCCTGCTCCGGGGCCATGAAGGCGGGCGAGCCGATCCGCAGCCCGGTGCTGGTCAGCGCGGTGGCGTCGGCGGCGCGGGCGATGCCGAAGTCGATCACCCGGGGGCCGTCGGCGGCCAGCAGCACGTTGGCCGGCTTGAGGTCGCGGTGCACCACGCCGACCCGGTGGATCACCTGCAGCGCCTCGGCGATGCCGCCCATCAGCAGCAGCGCGGTGCGCACCGGCAGCGCGCCGTGGTCGCGCACGGCCTGGGCCAGCGAGGGGCCCGGCACGTAGGCGGTGACCAGCCACGGGGCCTCGGCGGTGGTGCCGGCGTCGATCACCTGGGCGGTGTAGAGCCCGTGGATCCGCTGGGCGTTGGCCACCTCCTGGGCGAACCGGCGGCGGAACTCGGGATCCTCCGCGAGCTCGGGCCGGACCACCTTGAGCGCCACCGGCCGCCCGCCCGGGGTGTACGACAGGTAGACCCGCCCCATGCCGCCCGCGCCCAGTCTGGCGTGCAACCGGTAGCCGGCCACCTCGGCCGGATCGTCGGGGTGCAGCGGGGAGAAGACGTGCAGGTCGGAGCGAGGGTCGTGGGCAGGCATGCCGGAGAGACTAGCGCGGGGCCCGGCCATGGTGCTGGCCGGGCCCCGCATGATCACTGACGGGCCGTCACGGTCGACGGCCGGGGTCGGATCAGATGCTGAACACCTCGTCGATCACGGCCTGCTGCTCGGCCGCGTGCCGCTTGGCCGAGCCGACCGCCGGCGCCGAGGCGGCCGGACGGGCCACCCGGCGCAGCCGGCCACCGCTGGCCTTGCGACCGATCACCACGTCCAGGTGGTCGACCAGGTTCAGCGCGATGAACGGCCAGGCACCCTGGTTGGCCGACTCCTCCTGGGCCCAGACGAACTGCACGTCCTCGCCGTAGCGGGCGAGCTCCTCCTGGAGCTCGGCCACCGGCAGCGGGTACAGGCGCTCCAGGCGGACCAGGGCGGTGTCGGTGATGCCGCGCTCGGCGCGGGCCGCCTCCAGGTCGTAGTAGAACTTGCCGGTGGTGATGACCACCTTGCGGACCTGCTTCGGGTCCACCGTGGCGTCGCCGATCACCGGGCGGAACGAGCCGGCGGTGAACTCCTCCACCGAACTGGCCGCGGCCTTCAGGCGCAGCATCGACTTCGGGGTGAAGACGACCAGCGGCTTGTGGTGCGGGTTGTGCACCTGCCAGCGCAGCAGGTGGAAGTAGTTCGACGGCAGCGTCGGCATCGCGACGGTCATGTTGTTGTCGGCGCACAGCTGCAGGAAGCGCTCCGGGCGGGCGGACGAGTGGTCCGGGCCCTGGCCCTCCATGCCGTGCGGCAGCAGCAGCGTGACGCCGGAGTGCTGGCCCCACTTCTGCTCGGCGGACGAGATGTACTCGTCGACCACCGACTGGGCGCCGTTGACGAAGTCGCCGAACTGCGCCTCCCACATGACCAGCGAGTTCGGGCGGGTCAGCGAGTAGCCGTACTCGAAGCCCATCGCCGCGTACTCCGACAGCAGGCTGTCGTAGACGGTGAACCGGGCCTGGTCCTCGGTCAGGTAGAGCAGCGGGGTGTAGTCCTCGCCGGTCTTGCGGTCGATCAGCACCGCGTGGCGCTGGCCGAAGGTGCCGCGGCGGCTGTCCTGGCCGGCCAGGCGGACCGGGTGGCCCTCCATCAGCAGCGAGCCGATGGCCAGGCACTCGCCGGTCGCCCAGTCGATCGTGCCGTCCTCGATCGAGGCGGCGCGGCGCTGCAGCTGCGGCAGCAGGCGCGGGTGCACGGTCAGCCAGTCCGGCAGGTTGACCTGCGAGGCGGCGATCCGCTTGACCATCTCCTGGGAGATGCCGGTCTGGATGTTGACCGGGAAGTCGGCCACCGGCCGGCCGGCCGGGGTGGTGGTCTGCGCCTGGGAGGCGTCGCGCACCTCGGCGAAGACCTTCTCCAGCTGGCCCTGGAAGTCCTGGAGCGCCTGCTCCGCCTCTTCCATGGTGATGTCGCCGCGACCGATCAGGCCCTCGGTGTAGAGCTTGCGCACCGAGCGCTTCTTGTCGATCAGGTCGTACATCAGCGGCTGGGTGAACGACGGGTTGTCGGCCTCGTTGTGACCGCGGCGGCGGTAGCAGATGAGGTCGATGACCACGTCCTTGTGGAAGGCCTGGCGGAACTCGAAGGCCAGCCGCGCGACGCGGACCACGGCCTCCGGGTCGTCGCCGTTCACGTGGAAGATCGGGGCCTCGATCATGCGGGCCACGTCGGTGCAGTACATCGAGGAGCGCGAGGAGGCCGGGGCGGCGGTGAAGCCGACCTGGTTGTTCACCACGATGTGCACGGTGCCGCCGGTGCGGTAGCCGCGCAGCTGCGACATGTTGAGGGTCTCCGCGACCACGCCCTGGCCGGCGAAGGCCGCGTCGCCGTGGATCTGGACCGGCAGCACCGGGAAGGTGGTGCCGCCCTGGTCCAGGATGTCCTGCTTGGCCCGGGCGATGCCCTCGACCACCGGGTCCACCGTCTCCAGGTGGGACGGGTTGGCGGCCAGCGAGACCTTGATCTGCTCGCCGTCCAGGCCGGTGAAGATGCCGTCGGCACCCAGGTGGTACTTCACGTCGCCGGAGCCGTGCATCGACTTCGGGTCGAGGTTGCCCTCGAACTCGCCGAAGATCTTGCCGTACGGCTTGCCGACGATGTTGGACAGCACGTTCAGCCGGCCGCGGTGGGCCATGCCGATGACGACCTCGTCCAGCCGGTGCTCGGCGGCCGAGTCGATGGTGGCGTCCAGCAGCGGGATGAGCGACTCGCCGCCCTCCAGCGAGAAGCGCTTCTGACCGACGTACTTGGTCTGCAGGAAGGTCTCGAAGGCCTCCGCCGAGTTGAGCCGGCGCAGGATCCGCAGCTGCTCCTCGCGCTCCGGCTTCGCGTACGGCTTCTCCAGGCGCTCCTGCAGCCACTTGCGCTGCTTGGGGTCCTGGATGTGCATGTACTCGATGCCGACGGTGCGGCAGTAGGTGTTGCGCAGCAGGCCGAGGATGTCGCGCAGCTTCATCATCTTCTGGCCGCCGAAGCCGCCGACCGCGAACTCGCGCTCCAGGTCCCACAGGGTGAGGCCGTGCTGGACCACGTCCAGGTCGGGGTGCTTGCGCTGCTTGTACTCCAGCGGGTCGGTGTCGGCCATCAGGTGGCCGCGGACCCGGTAGGCGTGGATCAGCTCGATGACGCGGGCGGTCTTGTTGACCTCGTCGTCGTGCGTGGCGGCCACGTCGGTGGCCCAGCGGACCGGCTCGTACGGGATCCGCAGCGACTCGAAGACCTCGTCGTAGAAGCCGTGCTCGCCCAGCAGCAGCTGGTGGATCGCGCGCAGGAACTCGCCGGAGGCGGCGCCCTGGATGACCCGGTGGTCGTACGTGGAGGTCAGCGTCATGATCTTGGAGACGCCGAGCCGGGACAGGGTCTCCTGCGAGGTGCCCTGGAACTCGGCCGGGTACTCCATCGCGCCGACGCCCAGGATGGTGCCCTGACCCTGCATCAGGCGCGGCACCGAGTGGACGGTGCCGATGCCGCCCGGGTTGGTCAGCGAGACCGTGACCCCGGTGAAGTCCTCCATGGTCAGCTTGTTGGCGCGGGCCCGGCGGACGATGTCCTCGTAGGCCTGCCAGAAGCCGAAGAAGTCGAGGGTCTCGGCCTTCTTGATGGCCGCGACCACCAGCTGGCGGTCCCCGTTCGGCTTCACCAGGTCGATCGCCAGGCCCAGGTTCACGTGGTCCGGCTTGACCAGGAAGGCCTTGCCGTCCTTCTCCTGGTAGCTGTGGTTCATGCCCGGGTTGGCCTTGATCGCCTGCACCATGGCGTAGCCGATGAGGTGCGTGAAGGAGACCTTGCCGCCGCGGGCGCGCTGCAGGTGGTTGTTGATGACGATGCGGTTGTCGATCAGCAACTTGGCCGGGACGGCGCGCACCGAGGTCGCGGTCGGCACCTCCAGCGAGGCGTCCATGTTGGTCGCCACGGCCTTGGCCGGGCCGCGCAGCTGGACCAGCTCGGGTCCGTTCGCCTCCACCGGGGCCGGGGCCGGCACGTTGGCCTTGGGGGCCGGGGGCGCGGCCGGGGCGGCTGCCAGCGGCGCGGCCGGGGCGGCCGCGACCACCGCGGGGGCGGGGGCAGTCGCCGCGGGGACGGCGGCAGGAGCAGGGGCGGCGACGGGGGTCGGCGTGGGGCCGGCCGGGGTCACGGCCTGGGTCACTGAGGTCACCTCGGTACCGGGCTTGTAGTCGGCGAAAAAGTCCCACCAGGCTCGGTCGACCGAGTTGGGATCCTGGAGGTACTGCTGGTAGATCTCGTCGACGAGCCACTCATTGGGGCCGAAGCCAGTGGTACTTGCCGAGCTGGGGGTTTCAGGGTGTGGCGACACGGCGGCAACCGCCCTCTTCCGCTTCCTTCTGGGATGTTTGGACAGCGGGGATTAAGGCTACGCCCCTGACCAGTCATCGCGCAGTCCCCGGGGGGTCGGCGTCGCCCAGATCACAGTGCCCGGCGGAACTTTGGCCGAAAAATCGCGTTAGAAAGCCGCTTGCGGGGGGAAATGAGCGACTTCGCCACCCGTACGAAGCCGCCGAAAAGCGGACAAAGGGCACCAGGATTGACCGGATGCGATCGATCAGTGCCTGTCGATCACCAGCTTGTCCCAATTCTGTGACAAAGCTGGCCGTGGTGGACAGTGCGGACCGGCCGGGCCCCCGCGGGCCCGCTGCGTCGCAGGTCGGCGGGGGTGCGGCTCAGCGGCGCTGGGCCGGGACGGACTGCTGGACGCCGGGCAGCGCCACCTGGATCAGGCAGCCGCCGGACCGGTCGGCCACCTCGATCCGCCCGCCGTGCAGGTCCACCGCCCAGCGCGCGATGGCCAGGCCCAGCCCGGTGCCGCCGTCGCTGCCCGGTCCCTGGGCGGTGGCGGTACCGGTGCGGCTGAACCGGTCGAAGACCCGGACGCGGTCCTCGGCGGGGATGCCGGGCCCCTGGTCCTCGACCTCCAGCAGCAGGCCCAGCGGCGCCTGGCCCGCCCGGGCCCGCACGGTGACCAGCCCGGCCGGCGGGGAGTGCTTGCACGCGTTGTCCACCAGGTTGGCCACCACCTGGTGCAGCCGCTCGGGGTCGGCCATCGCGGTCAGCTCCTCGGGCTGCACGTCCAGCCGCAGCCGCACGTCGTCCCGCCGGCTCCAGGCGCCGCCGGCGGTGGCGCCGTCCACGGTCAGTCCGCGCAGCACGCCGGCCAGGAACGCGCCGACCTCGAACTCGCGGGCGTCCAGCGGCACCACGCCGTCGTCCAGCTTGGACAGGTCGAGCAGGTGGGCGACCAGCCGGCCCAGCCGCTCGGTCTGCTCCAGGGCGGCGCCCAGGGTGGCGGGCTCCGCCGTGACCACGCCGTCCACGATGTTCTCCAGCACCGCCTGCAGCGCCGCGATCGGGGTGCGCAGCTCGTGCGAGACGTTGGCCACCAGCTCCCGGCGGTGCCGGTCGGCGGCCTCCAGGTCGGCGGCCATCGTGTTGAAGGTGGCCGCCAGTTCGCCGATCTCGTCGCGGGAGCGGGTGGTCACCCGGCGGCTGTAGTCGCCGCCGGCCATCGCCCGGGCCGCTGCGGTGATCTCGCGCAGCGGGGCGGTGAAGGTGTGGGCCAGGATCTGCATGAAGAGCAGGGAGGCGATCATCGAGAAGACCGTGATCACCCGGACCTGGGTGCCGGACCTGATCGCGATCAGCACCAGGCCGGTGGCGATCACCACCGCGATGACCACCAGCATGCTGAGCTTGCCCTTGATCGACCGCAGCGGGTCGAGCGGGCGCACCGCCCGCCACAGCCGCGTGGCGAACCTTCCGGGCGGCCGTCTGCCGGCCGTCGGGTCGATCTCGGTCTCGCTGTTCATTCGGTGCTCGGTCCCCGTTGTTCCTGTGCGCCGTGCTGTGCCCGTGCGTCTCCCGCGGCCCGTCAGCCGACCGGGGCCTCCAGCGCGTAACCCACGCCGTGCACGGTGCGGATCCAGGTGGCACCGATCTTGCGGCGCAGCGCCTTCACGTGGCTGTCCACGGTGCGGGTGCCGGACGCGTCGGTCCAGTCCCAGACCTCGGCCAGCAGCTGCTCGCGGGTGAGCACCGCGCGGGGCTGGGCGGCCAGGCAGGCCAGCAGGTCGAACTCGGTGGGCGTCAGGTGGACGTCGCCGGAGGCGAGCCGGACCCGGCGCTGCACGTGGTCGATCTCCAGCTCGCCGAAGCGCAGCGAGCCGAGCGCCGGGGTGCGGGCGGCCTGCTGGGCGCGTTCCACCCGGCGCAGCAGCACGTTGACCCGGGCGGCGAGTTCGCGCATCGAGAACGGCTTGGTCATGTAGTCGTCGGCGCCCACGCCGAGGCCGACCAGCAGGTCGGTCTCGTCGTCGCGGGCGGTCAGCATCAGCACCGGCACCGGGCGCTGCGCCTGGATCCGGCGGCAGACCTCCAGCCCGTCGAAGCCCGGCAGCATGATGTCGAGCACCACGAGGTCGGGCTGCCAGGTGTGGAAGCCGTCCACCGCGCCCGGGCCGTCGTGCGCCACGGCGACCTTGAAGCCCTCCGCGCCCAACCGGGCCGCGATGGACTCGGCGATGGTGGGTTCGTCCTCCACCACCAGTACGCGTCGCTGGGCAATCACACCGCTCGCGCCGGTGTCCTGCTGAATCTCTGTCACGGTCACGCCACCGCCCCCAGGGCCTGCGGGCCGTCACCTGTGGGAGTGCCGGGCACCGCTCGTAGTCTTGTTCCGTCGTCTGTCACCGTGCCGGTCTGATGTCCCGGGATGGCACACACCCCGCAGCGTACGTACCTCGGGTGGACCCCGACAGGCGGTCCACAGAAATCCTGCCGCAGGCGGATGCGCGCGCCCCGGGGACCGGCACGGGCCGTTACCTTACCCGTCCACGTCGCCTCACCGTAACGGTGTGTATGCACGAAACCGACTGAGTACGGCGGCGCCGCCCGTCCCCGGCAAAGGTCTGGACCAAGTCCTGAACTGCCGTAACGCGCACCACAGCTGGATCCTCAGACAGCTCTCAGCCGGAGCCCGTACCGTGGACGAAACCGGCGGCCGATGGCACCGTGTGCACGCGGAGCGAGCGTGTCATGCTCACCTGGACGCCGACGGGCCCCGATCGGTTCCATCCGCATCGGCCCGGGCCGGGCAGGACGGCGAGAGACGGAGGCGACATGGCCGAGGCAATGCCCACTGGCACCCGTGGTGTCCCCGTGGCCCGCTACGCCGGCCTGCGCCTGGGGCTGCGCAGCGGACCGCTGCTCTGGCTGCTGCGCCAGGTGCCCACCCCGCGCCGCAACCCGTTCGCGCTGGCCTACCTGCTGGTGCTGGCCGGCACCACCGCGCTGACCCGGTTCGGCGACCCGCAGCTGGTCCACCAGCTGCAGACGATGTCCAGCACCGACGGCCACCACCTGGTCAGCACCCCGCTGCGCTCGCTGCTGATGAGCGGCCTGTGGGTGGTCGGGCCGGTGTGGATGCCGTACTTCTGGGCGATGGCGCTCACCGTGGCACCCCTGGAGCGCAGGGTGGGCCCGCTGCGCGCGGCCGGCGTCTTCGCGGCCGGGCACGTGGTCGGCACCCTGGTCTCGCAGGGCCTGGTCGCGGTCGCGGTGGCGATGGGGAAGGTCGGCCCGAGCATCCTGGACGAGCTGGACATCGGGATCAGCTACGGGGTGCTGGCCTGCCTGGGCGCGCTGGCCGGGCTGCTGAGCCGGCGCGGCCGGGTGCTGGCGCTGACCGCCGCGGTGCTGCTGGTGCTGCACCAGGTGACCGACGACGCCGACCTGGTGACCGCGATCGGGCACCCGACCGCGCTGCTGGCCGGGATCGCGCTGTGGCGGCCGCTGCGCCGGCGCCCGCCGGGTCCGCGCGGGCCGTTCGGTCCGCTGCGCGCGCTCCGGTCCGTCCTGGCGGTGCGCCCGCGCGCCCGGGTCGAGCCGCAGCCGGCGCCGGCCCGGGTCTGACGCTCCGCCGGGTCCGCCGCGGCCCGCTTCCCGACCGTCATCCTTGATCGCTCAGAGCGAACAAAGTCCGGGGAACATCCGGGACTCGCCAAGCCTTAGTCATGTCGACTCAAGTTCACTGACTGGGGAGAGATCATGGCATCGACGTCCGCTTCGCTCACCCTGCCCGTGCTGCCGCTCGACGACGAGGTGGTGCTGCCGGGCATGGTGGTGCCGCTGGACCTCAAGGACACCGAGGTGCGCGCCGCCGTGGAGGCGGCCCGGTCGGCCGCGCGCACGTCGGTGGACGGCGGCAAGCCGCAGGTGCTGCTGGTGCCGCGGCTGGACGGCTCGTACGCGGCGGTGGGCACCCTGGCCACCGTCGAGCAGGTCGGCCGGCTGGCCGACGGGGAGCCCGCCGCGCTGCTGCGCGCGGTCCGCCGGGTGCGGATCGGCGCCGGCACCACCGGCCCGGGCGCCGCGCTCTGGGTGGAGACCACGCCGTTCAAGGAGTCCGCGGTGGCCGTCCCGGTCACCGGCCGGGCCGCCGAGCTGGTCAAGGAGTACAAGGCGGTCGCCACCGAGTGGCTGCGCAAGCGCGGGGCCTGGCAGATCGTCGACCGGCTGGCGGCCATCGAGGGCGTCGGCGAGCTGGCCGACAACATCGGCTACGCCCCCTTCGTCTCCGCCGAGCAGAAGCTCAAGGCGCTGCTGGAGGCCGACCAGGTGGCCCGGCTGGAGTACGCCCTGCAGCTGATGAAGGACCACCTCGCCGAGGAGGAGGTCAACGACACCATCCGCAAGGACGTCGAGGAGGGCGTCGCCAAGCAGCAGAAGGAGTTCCTGCTCCGCCGCCAGCTGGAGGCGGTGCGCAAGGAGCTGGCCGAGCTGAACGGCGAGTCCGCCTCCGAGGAGGACGACTACCGGGCCCGGGTGGAGGCGGCCGACCTGCCGGAGAAGGTGCGCGAGGCGGCCCTCAAGGAGGTCGAGAAGCTGGAGCGCAGCTCCGACCAGTCGCCCGAGGGCTCGTGGATCCGCACCTGGCTGGACACGGTGCTGGAGCTGCCCTGGAACAAGCACAGTGAGGACGCCTACGACATCGCCGGCGCCCGCGCCGTGCTGGACGCCGACCACGCCGGCCTGGCCGACGTGAAGGACCGGATCGTGGAGTACCTGGCGGTCCGCAAGCGCCGGGCCGACCAGGGGCTGACCCTGATCGGCGGGCGGCGCGGCGGTGCGGTGCTGGCGCTGGTCGGCCCGCCCGGCGTCGGCAAGACCTCGCTGGGCGAGTCGGTGGCCCGCGCGATGGGCCGCGACTTCGTCCGGGTGGCGCTCGGCGGCGTCCGGGACGAGGCGGAGATCCGCGGCCACCGGCGCACCTACGTCGGCGCGCTGCCCGGCCGGATCGTCCGGGCGATCAAGGAGGCCGGGTCGATGAACCCGGTGGTCCTGCTGGACGAGATCGACAAGGTCGGCTCGGACTACCGCGGCGACCCGGCGGCGGCGCTGCTGGAGGTGCTGGACCCGGCGCAGAACCACACCTTCCGGGACCACTACCTGGAGGTCGAGCTCGACCTGTCCGACGTGGTCTTCCTGGCCACCGCCAACGTGCTGGAGGCGATCCCGGAGCCGCTGCTGGACCGGATGGAGCTGGTCCGGCTGGACGGCTACACCGAGGACGAGAAGGTCGTGATCGCCCGCGACCACCTGCTGCCCCGTCAGCTGGAGCGGGCCGGCCTGTCGGCCGAGACGGTCGCGGTGACCGAGGCGGCGCTGCGCAAGCTGGCCGGCGAGTACACCCGCGAGGCCGGCGTGCGGACCCTGGAGCGGTCGGTGGCCCGGATCCTGCGCAAGGTCGCGGCGCAGAGCGAGCTGGGCGAGCGCGAGCTGCCCACCACGATCGACACCGGTGACCTGCGCGGCCTGATCGGCCGGCCGCACCACACCCCGGAGGCGGCCCAGGCACCGGCCGAGCGCCGCACCGCGGTGCCCGGCGTGGCCACCGGGCTGGCGGTCACCGGCGCGGGCGGGGACGTGCTCTTCATCGAGGCCTCGCTGGCCGATGCCGAGACCGGCTCCACCGGGCTGACCCTGACCGGTCAGCTGGGCGACGTGATGAAGGAGTCCGCGCACATCGCGCTCTCCTTCCTGCGCTCGCGCGGGGCGGAGCTGGAGCTGCCGGTGACCGGCCTGCGGGAGCGGGGCATCCACCTGCACGTGCCGGCGGGCGCGGTCCCCAAGGACGGACCGAGCGCGGGCATCACCATGACCACGGCGCTGGCCTCGCTGCTCTCGGGCCGCAAGGTGCGCACCGACGTGGCGATGACCGGTGAGGTCTCGCTCACCGGCCGGGTGCTGCCGATCGGCGGCGTGAAGCAGAAGCTGCTCGCGGCCGACCGGGCCGGCATCACCACGGTGATCATCCCCAAGCGGAACGAGCCCGACCTGGACGACGTCCCGGCCGAGGTGCTGGAGCGGCTGACCGTCCACCCGGTGGCCGACGTGCGCGAGGTGCTGGCGCTGGCGCTGGAGCCGGCCGAGGTGCTGGTGGCGAGCGCGGCGGCGTAACCGCGGGGCGCGCGGCGCGGTCGGGGGGGGGCCCCGCGGGGACCGCGGCGTCCGCCCCCCGGCGGCCGCCCCCCAAACCCCCCCCCACGGGAGCGCCCGCGGGCGGGCGGGGGGCGGGGCGGG
>NZ_JBHYKG010000123.1:0-7516 GCF_042741245.1 Kitasatospora sp. NPDC058965 | reverse complement strand
GCGCCGACCGGTGGGACCCGTGGGTCCGCCGGTCGGCGCACTACCACATCCGGCGCCGGGATCGGCGCAGCCGGTGCGGTGCGTCGATCCGGGGAGTCGGGTGAACGCGGATCGGGTTCCTGTGCGACACTGCGCCAATGCCGTCGCCTACACAGAAAGCCCTGGCCAAGGTGCCCGGGCCGCTGCGCCCCTTCCTCATCCAGCACCGCAGCCTGGTGAAGTTCCTGGTCGTGGGCGGCACCTGCTTCCTGCTGACCATGGTGATCAACTACGGGCTCAAGCTCACCGTCTGCCAGAACAAGCCCGTGGTCGCGCTGACCATCGGCACCGCGCTGGCCACCGTGGTCTCCTACCTGTGGAACAAGGCCTGGTCCTTCCGGTCCGAGGGCAGCCACAAGGAGGCCATCCCGTTCATCGTGGTCAGCGCGATCGCGGTCGGCGTGAACGACCTGCCGCTGCTCGCCAGTCGGTACGTGTTCAACCTGCGCGAGCCGCACGTGACGCACGTCACCCAGGAGGTCTCCGACTTCCTGAGCGGCATGATCCTGGGCACCCTGGTGGCGATGGCGTTCCGCTACTGGGCGATGAAGAAGTTCGTCTTCACCTCCCCGCGCGCCGACGACGAGACCACCGAGCGGCACACCGAGCCGCCCGCCCGGGTGGGCTGACCCCGCAGGCTCAGGCCCCGGTCGGCGCGGCCGTCACCCGGTCCCCGGTCGGGGCGACCTGCGGCCGACCGCCGCGGGGCGCCAGGGCCACCGCCACCATGACCCCCGCGAAGCCGAGCACCGCCCAGGCGGCCAGCACCAGCAGCGGGCGGGTCAGGTTGGTGGCGTCGAAGTAGGCGATCGAGCGGGCCGCCTCGGTGCCCGCGCCGTTGGGCAGCCAGGAGCCGATCGCCCGCCAGAACGGCGGCAGCAGCGGCGGCGGGTAGACCCCGCCCGCGCTCGGGTTGCCGAGCACCACGAAGAGCAGCACCGCCAGGCCGATGCCGACCACGTCGAACCAGCACTGCAGGGCCATGGTGACCAGGCCGACCGAGAAGACCACCAGGCTGCCCACGGCGGACAGGCCGGCGACGGAGCCGGGCAGCGCGTGCAGCACCGGCCCGGCGATCAGCGTGCCGCCGATCCCCGCCGCGATCGAGTAGAGCACCAGCACCCCGACCCGGATCAGGGCGCGGTTGACGTTGGCCGGCCGCGAGCCGGCGCTGATGCCCAGGATCGAGGCGACCAGGTAGCCGCCCACGCACCAGCCCACCACCAGGTAGAACGACGACAGCCCCTTGGCGTCCCCGGCGGCCAGCGGCACCACGTCGCGCACCGCCACGGTGCGCCCCTGGGCCTGCTCCAGCGCGGTGACGACGGTGGTCGCGGCGGTGGCGGCGGCCGCGCCGCGGGCCTCGGCGACCAGCAGGGTGTCCTGGGTGCCGGCCGGGTCGAAGAGCAGCGCGGCGTAGATCCGCTGGTCCTTGATCAGGGCGACCGCCGCGGACTCGTCGGCCACCGCGCTGGGCTTCACCGCGTCGTCCGGCACCTGGTCGAGCGCGGCGATCAGCTTGGGCTGCACCGCGGCGGGGGCGACCACGCCGATTGAGAGCTGGTGCGGCGAGGGGTCGTGCAGCGCGCCGACGTACGAGGTGATGAAGCCCAGTTGGAGCAGCAGCACCGCCACCACCAGCAGGGCCGAGCGGCCGGAGACGGCGTCCTTGAGCTCGCTGACGAAGCCTTGGCCTTGGCCGGACAACGGCGTTCTCCTCGGGGCAAGAGCGGACAAAGGGTGTGAATCTGATACTTCATAGCATCAACGGTTCGCCGTAGGGATCTCCCGCGCCGCCCTGGTGGATACTGATCGCGCGCCGGGCGGCGGCGGGAATCGGCTGGTGGACGGCGGTGGGCGCATGGGCGAGGAGCGGACCGGGGCGGCGCAGGAGGCGGTCTTCCGCACGGTCGAGCGCGAAGTGGCGGTGATGTTCCGGCGCGGCCGGGCCCGCTCGGCGGAGATGTCCCGCCTGGTGCACCCGCAGCTGGAGGGGATGGCGTACAGCCTGCTGGCCCACCTGCACGACTGCGGCCAGGTGCGGGTCACCGAGGTGGGCGCGCACTTCGGGGTCGGCAAGGCGACCATCAGCCGGCAAATCAAGGCGCTGGAGGAGCTGGGCCTGGTGGCCCGCGAGCCGGACCCGCTGGACGGGCGGGCCTGGCTGGTCTCGGTCACCGAGGACGGCGCGCGGCGCTACCGCCGGGCGCACGAGGCGCGGCTGGCCTCGTTCCGCGAGCTGCTGGGCGGCTGGGAGCCGGCCGAACTGGCGCAGTTCGCCCGGCTGCTGGCCCGGTTCAACGACACCGCGCAGCGGCAGTACCGCGCGCCGGAGCTGGCGCCGGAGGAGGACGGGACGTCCTGAGGTCCGGGTAGAAGGTTGCCTTAGTCAACTAACGGGCCTATGGTTGCCTAAGGCAACGAATCTAAGGACCCGCCGTGACCGCTGCACCCGACCCGACCGACACCTCAGGACCGACCGCCCGCCCGATGACGCACCGGGAGGTCCTCGAAGCGCTCTCCGGGCTGCTGCTCGGCCTCTTCGTGGCGGTCCTCTCCTCGACGATCGTCTCCAACGCGCTGCCGACCATCCTGGGCGACCTGCACGGCGGCGAGTCCGCCTACACCTGGGTGATCACCGCCGCGCTGCTCAGCCTGACCGCCTCCACCCCGATCTGGGGCAAGCTCTCCGACCTGGTCTCCAAGAAGCTGCTGATGCAGATCGCGCTGGTGATCTACATCGTCTCCTCGACCCTGGCCGGCCTGTCGCAGAACACCGCCGAGCTGATCGGCTGCCGGGTGCTGCAGGGCATCGGCGCCGGCGGTGTGGTGGCGCTGGGTCAGATCTGCCTGGCGGCGATGGTGCCGCCGCGCGAACGGGGCCGGTACAGCGGGTACTTCGGCGCGGTCTTCGCGCTGGCCACGATCGGCGGGCCGCTGATCGGCGGGGTCATCGTCGACACCCCCTGGCTGGGCTGGCGCTGGTGCTTCTACGTCGGCATCCCGTTCTCGCTGATCGCCATCGCGGTGCTGCAGCGCACCCTGCACCTGCCGGTGGTCAAGCGGGCCGCGCGGATCGACTACCTCGGCTCGCTGCTGATCGCCGGCGCGGTGTCGCTGCTGATGATCTGGGTGACGCTGGCCGGCAAGGACTACGCCTGGGCCTCCTGGCAGACCGCGGCCATGGTCGGCGGCGGGCTGCTGCTCGCGGTGCTGTTCGTGCTGACCGAGCGCCGGGCGGCCGAGCCGATCATCCCGCTCGGCCTGTTCCGGCACCGCACGGTCAGCCTGGCCGCGGTGGCCAGCGCGCTGGTCGGCATCGGGATGTACGGCGCGACCACCTTCCTGAGCCAGTACTTCCAGCTGGCCCGGGGCAAGACCCCGACCATGGCGGGCATCCTCACGCTGCCGATGATCCTGGGCCTGGCCGTCTCCTCCGCGGCGGCCGGGCGGCTGATCACCCGGTACGGCCGGTGGAAGCGCTACCTGGTGGCGGGCACCTTCCTGCTGGCGCTCGGCTTCGCCCTGCTGGGCACCGCGCGGGCCGACACCCCCTACGGCCTGCTCTCGCTCTACATGCTGGCCACCGGCCTCGGCCTCGGCCTCACCTCGCAGAACCTGGTGCTGGCGGTGCAGAACACGGTGCCGGTGAAGGAACTGGGCACCGCGAGCTCGGCGGTCACCTTCTTCCGCACCATGGGCGGGGCGATGGGCGTCTCGGCGCTGGGAGCGCTGCTGGGCACCAAGGTGACCCACTACCTGGCCGAGAACCTGCGGGCGGCCCACCTGCCGGCCGCCGGCGCTCCCGGCGGCGGCGAACTGCCCGACCTGCACACGCTGCCGGCCCCGCTGGTCCCGCTGGTCACCGACGCCTTCGGGCACGGCATCGGCACCGTGTTCCTGGTCGCCGCCCCGTTCGCCCTGGTCGCCTTCCTGGTGGTCCTGCTGATCCGCGAGGTCCCGCTGCGCACCCGGGCCGCCGAGCAGCCGGCCGTGGCCGAGCCGGTGGCCGAGCGGGTCTGACCCGGCGACGACGAAGGGCCGCCCGGAGCTTCCGGGCGGCCCTTCGCGGTGTGCGCGGCCGGATCGGCCGGCGTCGGTCAGCCGGCGATCAGGCTGATGCCGTAGGCGGTGACGGCGGCACAGGCGGTGAAGCAGACGGCGGCGCCGGTCAGGGCGAGGGTGCCGCGGCCGGTGCCGGACTCGACGGCGGTGTCGCGCTTGGCCAGGGCCAGGATGCCCAGGGCGAAGGCGGCGACCACGGCCACGGTGACGACGAAGCTGATGCCGGCGGTGTCGGCGAGGGCGGCCCACTTGATGTTCATGACGGTCCTCAGGCGGCGACGGTGGTGGAGACGGTGGCCGGGGTGCCGGCGGTGGCGGTGGCCACCTCGACCGGGGTGACCTCGTTGACGTTGTTCGCGGTCACCGGCTGGCGGCGCGAGAGCACCCACATGCCGCCCGAGCCGAGCACCAGCGCGGCGCCGACCAGCAGCACGCCCCAGGTGCCGCGGTCCGCGACGAAGGCGGCGGCGCCGGACACCGTGGCGGCGGCGGGCAGGGTCAGGCCCCAGGTGTAGACCATGCGGCGGGCCATGCTCCAGTGCACCTGGCGCTTCGGGCCGCCCAGGCCGGCGCCCATGATGCCGCCGGTGACCACCTGGGTGGTGGACAGGCCGTAGCCCATGTGCGAGGAGGTCAGGATCACCGCGGTGGTGGCGGTCTCGGCGGCGAAGCCCTGCGGCGACTGGACGTCGGCCAGGCCCTTGCCCATGCTGCGGATGATCCGCCAGCCGCCCATGTAGGTGCCGAGCGCGATGGCCAGGCCGGCGCTGGCGATCACCCAGGTGGGGGGCAGCGAGTGCTTGGGCAGCGCGCCCACCGAGACCAGGGCCAGGGCGATGATGCCCATGGTCTTCTGGGCGTCGTTGGTGCCGTGCGCCAGCGAGACCAGCGAGGCGGAGACCATCTGGCCCTTGCGGAAGCCCTTGGTGGCGGTCTTCTCGCCGGCCCGACGGGTGATCAGGTACGCGGCCTTGGTGGCGCCCCAGGCGGCCAGGCCGGCCACGACCGGGGAGGCGACGGCCGGGATCAGGATCTTGCTGGCCACCACGGAGAAGTTGACCCCGTGCAGGCCGACCGCGACCACGGTGGCGCCGATCAGGCCGCCGTAGAGCGCGTGCGAGGAGCTGGACGGCAGGCCGCGCAGCCAGGTGAGCAGGTTCCACAGGATCGCGCCGGCCAGCGCGGCGAAGATCACCGAGGGGTGGAGGCCCGCCTTCTCGTTGACGATGCCGCCGGAGATGGTGCCGGCCACCTTCACCGACAGGAAGGCCCCCGCGAAGTTGAGGACCGCGGAGATGGTGACGGCGACCTTGGGTCGCAGGGCGCCGGTCGCGATGGAGGTGGCCATCGCGTTGGCGGTGTCGTGGAAGCCGTTGGTGAAGTCGAAGGCGAGCGCCGTGACGATCACCACCGCCACCAGGAACGTGATGTGTTCCATAACCAAACAATCGTCGTAGGTGAGGGACTGACGTGGTTCCGCTGTCTCTGCCGTGACCGTAGGGATGGCGAGTGAACGGAAGGTTAACTGGCCGCGGATTCCTGGAGTTCTGCATGTCCGAGGGGTTGCTTGCAGGCATCTTGAAGGTGACCTGAACTGGTCCTATCCGGTGGTTGGTGCGGATTGTCCGGCTTGCGAGGGAAACGGTGAGATCTGCGTCACCGTGCGGGCCGGGTGAGAATTCCCTCAGTTCGCCGGGGCCGGTCTGCCGCGCCGGCCCGTCCGCATGGCAGGATCGGGCGGGGGCCCGCGACCGGTGGGCGGATCAGTGGGGGAGGCCGGCCATGTGGGCCGTGCGGCGAGACCAGACCTTCGGGAGCCAGCCGTGGCTGCGGGCCGCCCTGCGCTGCGGGGCCGTGCTGGCGGTGGCCGCGCTGGCGCTGCCGGCCGCCGCGGGGGCGGCGTTCGCCGACCCGCTGCCCGCGCCGTCCGCCCCGGTGACCGCGCCGGCGGTGCCGGGCGTCTCGGCCGGGGCCGACCCGCTGGCGGACGCCAAGGCCACCCTGGGGCCGCTGCTGGACAAGATCCACCTGCTCTACCAGAACGCCGAGGTGGCCACCGAGCAGTACAACGCCACCGCCCAGAAGCTCGCCGCCCAGCAGAGCACCGCGGCGGCGCTGGACAAGCAGCTGGCGGACCAGCAGAGCCTGGTGGACACCGGGACCGACGTGGCCGCCGAGCTGGCCGCCGACCAGTACCAGAACGGCAACCTCTCCGCCTACGGCCAGCTGTTGCTCACCGAGGACCCGTACCAGGTGGTGCACCTGGGCGAGCTGCTCGCGGCCGCCGGCCGGTCGCAGGCCGCCTTCGTCGCGCAGCTCAAGGCGGAGCAGGGCGAGCTGCAGAAGCTCAAGGACCAGTCGGCCGCGGCGCTCTCCGACTCCACCGCGATGCTGGCCCAGCAGGACCAGAACAAGACCGAGATCGCCCGCCAGCTGGCCACCGTGGAGCAGCTGGTGTCCGGGCTGACCGGGGCCCAGCAGCAGGACCTGGAGCTGCTGGAGAAGCAGCAGGCGGACGACGCGCAGATGGCCTTCCTGGCCTCCGGCGCGCTGGGCCAGGGCGAGCGCACCCCGTCGGCGGCCGGCCGGCAGGCGGTGGCCTGGGCGCTGCAGCAGCTGGGCAAGCCGTACGAGTGGGGGGCGATCGGGCCGGGCACCTTCGACTGCTCGGGCCTGACCTCGCAGGCGTGGCTGCACGCGGGCAAGGAGATCCCGCGCACCAGCCAGGACCAGTGGGCGGCGCTGCAGCACGTCCCGCTGAACCAGCTGCGGCCCGGTGACCTGGTGCTCTACAACCAGGGCGCCACCCACGTGGCGATGTACATCGGCGGCGGCCTGGTGGTGGTCGCGCCGCACACCGGCGCCGTGGTGCGGGTGTCGCCGATCGGCGGGGCCGGGGCGATCCTGGGCGCGGTGCGACCGGACCCGGAGTCGGGCGCCGACGACAAGGGCGGCACCTGGAAGGTGCCGGACGTGCTGCAGAACGCCCAGACGCTGACCCCGATCGCGCCCTCGCTCGGCACCGTCCAGGGGCTGCCGGCGGTGCCGCCGCTGCCCGCGCTGCTCCCGGTGCTGCCGGTCACGCCGCCGCAGCCGACCGCGGTGCCGTCGCCGGTCGTCCCGTCGCCGAGCGCCTCCGGCTCCCCGTCGGGCTCCGGCTCGCCCGACCCGTCCGCCTCGGGCTCGCCCAGCCCGTCGAGCAGCCCGGACCCGAGCGCCTCCGCCTCGGGCTCGCCGTCCGGGTCCGCCCCGGGCTCGCCCAGCGGCACCCCGTCCGGCACCTCGCCCTCGGCGACGCCCTCGCACTGATCGCGCGGCCACCCGCCGGTGCCGGCGGCCCGTCCCCCGTCGGGCCGTCGGCACCCGCGGGCGCGCCTCCGGGCAACCGGCCCGAGGCGGGCGCGAACCGGAC
>NZ_JBHYKG010000122.1:0-23691 GCF_042741245.1 Kitasatospora sp. NPDC058965 | reverse complement strand
CTCTTTACCGACTCGCTTTCGTCTTCTGCGACCTGACGGCCCGTCCGACGTGTTGAACTTTAGCCCAACTCCGCTCCGAAAAGCGAATCCGGGCCGGTCCCGGACTTCTCCGGGCACTCTCATTCGAAATGCAGGCACAGCAAAACAGGGCCCCCTGCGACGGCGCGCAAAAGAGGGTTGTCGTACTGGGAATGGTGTTTCGAGAGAGTGGCCGCCCCGGGACCGTCCGCGCAGATGCGTGTCCGGTGCTCCCTGCCGAGCGACTAGAGAACACTACTCCCGGTGCCGAGCAACGGCAAATCGGCCATCCGGAGGATCCGGGTGCAGCGCCCACGGCTGCGCTTCACGTACTCGCCGTTGGGCTGGTCGTTCTCCGTCACCCAGGACACGGCGCTGGGGCGGTCGCGGCCGATCGCGAGCTGACGCTCGATCAGGCGCTCGGCGCGCAGGTCGTCGGGTGCGTCCAGGTACCAGACCTCGTGGAGCAGGGGGCGGACCTCGGACCAGCCGGGCTCTTCGGCGGCGAGGTAGTTGCCTTCCGTGACGACCAGGCGGGTGCTCGGGGTCACCAGGTGGCGGGCGGCCACCGGCTCGTCCAGGGTGCGGTCGAAGTCGGGGACGTAGACCTCGTGGAACCGGTCGGCGGTCAGCCTCCGGAGCAGGGTCACGTAGCCGTGCACGTCGAAGCTGGGCGGTGAGCCCTTGCGGTGGCGCAGGCCGAGGCGGTCGAGCTGGGCGTTGGAGAGGTGGAAGCCGTCCATCGGCACGTAGGCCGCGGTGCCGGCGCCGGCGGCCCGGTTGACCTCCGTGACCAAGTGCCGGGCCAGGCTCGACTTGCCGGCACCGGGGGCGCCGGTCAGGCCGAGCATGGACCGGCCGCCGTGGCGTGCGCTGCCCAGGTGGCGGAGCAGCTCGGCCACCAAGTCGGCGGGCCGGGTGCGGGGACCGGTCGGTTCGGACGTCATCCCTGCACCATAAAGGAGGTGCCCGGGGTTCAGGCCAGGGCCGGGAGTGCCATGGTGAGGGTGCCCGCGTCGGCGTCCAGCACGGCGGGCACGCCGAGCGGGACGGTGAGGGTGGCGGGGCTGTGGCCGAAGCCGAGCTCCCACAGGACCGGGACGCCGAGCGGGGCGACCCGCTCCGCCATCACGTCGCGCACCCGCCCCGGATCGCCGCAGCCCTCCCAGGAGCCGAGTGCGATCCCGCGGACCCCGTCCAGTGCGCCGGAGCGGATCAGCTGGGTGAGGATGCGGTCCAGTGCGTAGGGACTCTCGTTGGTGTCCTCCAACAGCAGGATCGCGCCGGCGAAGGAGGGGCGGGCGCCCGGGGTGCCCCGTTCCGCGGCGAGGACGGCGGCGCAGCCACCTGCGGTGATGCCGTGCGCCCGGCCGGGGACCAGCGGTCCGGCCTGCGGTCCGGTGAGCAGTTGGACGCTCTCCGGCTCGAACAGGGTGCGCCGCAGGTGCTCGGCGGTGCCCGGGTCGGAGACGAAGGAGATGCCGGCGCCCATCGGTCCGTAGAGAGAGGAGAGGCCGAGCCGCTGTGCGACCGCCTCGTGCAGCGCGCTGACGTCGCTGAATCCGATCAGGGCCTTGGGACCGGCCGCCCGCAGCACGTCCCAGTCGAGCAGGTCCACCACCCGCTGGGCACCGTAGCCGCCGCGGGCGCAGAGCACGGCGGCGACGGTCGGGTCGAGCCAGGCCTGCTGGAAGTCGGCGGCCCGGGCCTCGTCGAGGCCGGCGAAGTAGGAGAACCGGGGGTGGATGTCGAGCACGTGGGCGCCCACGACCGGCTCCAGTCCCCAGGCGCGGAGCAGGGCGCAGCCGGCGGCCAGGCGCTCCCCGTCGACCCGGCCGCTGGGCGCGACCAGGGCCACCCGGTCCCCCGGGACCAGGCGGCGCGGCCGGGTGAGCTCGGTGACGGCGCGGTCGGGGGTGTCCATACCTGTTCTCCGTTTTCCTGACTGTCCATCGGCTGCGACGGGCCGATTGTCCGGTTGTCCGGTTTCATTGAGGGTCCCATGGACGTTCCCCCTCAGGTACGGCAGGATTCGGGCGGACTGTACACCGGAGGACCAACCGATGAGCACGCCGTTCATACCCAAGGACACGCCGAACCAGCCGGCTGCCGCCCAGAGCGGGCCGGTCGTCGCCGCGCCCCCGGACCCGGGAGCGGCCGACGGTTCGTCAGCCGACCGTCCCGACGCGGGTGCCGCGACCACGGCGAGGCTGCTCACCGGACTGGCTTCGCGGCTGCGCGCTGCCTACGAACAAGGCGCCCAGCTGGACGACTTGGCCGTGGCGAGCCATCAATCCGTCGCTGAGGTACGGGAGTTGCTGACACTGGCCGGTGCCGACCCGAGCGCGGCGGCGCAGCCCGGCGGCGTGCCGCTGCCGCACCCGGGCACCGCCGACGCGGTGCCGTCGGAGGTGCCCGCCCCGGTGGCCGACGACTGGGTGTCCAGCATCGGTCGGCCGCGCCCGCGGATCCGTCGCCAGGCGCCCGCGCGCCGGATGCGGGCGACGGGCACCGGCAGCGGGGTCGCGGGCATCGGCGGCGTTGCGGTGCCGGCCGTCCCGGTGTCGCCGGCCCCCGTCGCGGAGCCGGCGGAGCGGGCCGCGGCGCCGTTCACCGCTGCCCCGCCGTCGGCCGAGGCGATCCGTCCGGAGGCTCCGCTCGGCGTGCTGATCGGCAGCCCGCGACCTGCGGTGGTGACCACCGGGCGGGTCGAGGAGCAGACGAACCGCCGGGTGAGCGTGCAGCTCATCAAGGTCGGGCAGGGCACCACGCTGGCGATCCTGCCGGCCTGGCGCTCCTCCATCGCGATCTCGGTCCCGACCGAACTGCTGCTCAGCGCGACCGGACTCGGTCGCGAGGAGCTGCGGCAGGCGGAGTTGACCGTGGTGGTCAACGTCGACGCGCTGCACGACCGCGAACTGCGCCCGCGCGACTGGCAGGTGACCGGAGACCGGCGCCGGCGCGGCTGATCGGCCCCCGCGCCGAGGTACCGCCACGCCGCCGGGCAGGGCGGCTAACTGCGCCAGGGGCTCCGTTGCCACCAATTGCCGGTGCGCCGCCGGGCGCCCGTGGCGGGCTGCGGCTGCCCGGGCAGGTACCCCAGGTGCACCGGTGCGGGGTCGGGACGGCCCGCCACCCGGGCGGCCCGGACGGCGGCGAGCAGCTGGGACAGGGGCGGTGGCCAGACCGGGTCCGCGTCCGGTGCCGCGAGCTCCTCGGGGGTCCACCAGCGCCAGTCCAGGATCCGGTCCTTGGCGTGCACGGCGCGCAGATCGCCCTGCGGTGACCGGTGCGGGCCGTCGGTGAGGTAGATCCGCTCGGACTGGCGGACCGGGATGCCGTGCCAGCTGAAGTCGTGCTCCCAGGTGCAGAGCAGGGTCTGCGGCCGCAGGTCGGTCCAGCCGGTCTCCTCGCGCAGCTCGCGGCAGGCCGCCTCCTCCGGGCTCTCCCCCGGGTCCAGTCCCCCGCCGGGCGGGCACCAGTGCACCCCGACCTCGACGTTGTCGGAACGGAGCAGGAAGACCGCGCCCACCGGGTCGAGCACCACAGTGCGGGCCGCCCGCCGAGGAGTTCGCATCCGCTCACTCTGTCAGCCGAGCGTCGCCGGTGTCCACGACGGTCGTGCGCGCTCCCTCGGGGCGGCCGTGCGCCCGGCCGCGCTCCCGACGCGCGGCGCGGCGCGCCGATCCGGGTGCCCGCCCGACGCGCGAGGCTGCGCAAACCGGGCGCTCGGTCGTGCTCGCGCCGCTACCCTGTGGGCCATGCCAGCCCCGACCATCCTGCTGCCCCAGGATCCGCTGAACCCGCGTCGCGTCGACCCGCACTACTCCTACGAGGCCCAACTGGTCCGTGGGCTGGGCGGCGAGACGGCACTGGTGGACCACGACGCGCTGCTCGCGGGCGAACCCGCCGAGGCGGTGCGCCGGGTGCCCTCCGGGACCGGGCCGGCCTGGTACCGCGGCTGGATGCTGCCGGTGCCGGCCTACGCGGGGTTCGTCAAGGCGCTCGCCGACCGCGGCTGCCACCTGCTGACCAGTGCCGCGGCCTACGCCACCGCCCATGAACTGCCCGGCTGGTACGGCACCTTCGAGGGGGCCACGCCGGACAGCGTCTGGCTGGCGGCGGACTGCGGTCCGGCCGAGCTGGCCGAGGCGGTGGAGCGGTTGGGCGGACGCGGGCCGGCCATCGTCAAGGACTTCGTGAAGTCGCGCAAGCACGAGTGGCACGAGGCCTGCTACATCCCGGAGCTGGCCGACCTGGCCGGGGTGACCAAGGTGGTCGACCGGTTCGTGGAGTTGCAGGGCGAGTACCTGGCGGGCGGGGTGGTGCTGCGGCGGTTCCACGCGCTGGCTCCGGCGCAGGGCTACGGCGCGGCCGCCGCCGCGGCGGGCGACGGGGCGGAGGAGCGGGCCCAGCGGGCCGCCGAGGCGCGGGTCTGGTGGGTGGACGGCGAGCCGGTGCTGACCGGTCCGCACCCCGACACGCCCGAGGTCTTCCCCGCGCCCGACCTGACCGTGGTCCGGTCCCTGGTCCGTTCCCTGGGCTGCCGGTTCGTCACCACCGACCTGGCACTGCGGGCGGACGGCGGCGGCTGGATGGTGGTCGAGGTGGGCGACGGCCAGGTCAGCGACCTGCCGCGCGGGACCGAGGTGTCCGGGCTGCTCTCCTCGCTGATCTCGACCTGACCGCCCGTCAGGCTGCCGGGCGCGTCGTCCGGATCACGCCGTGGCCGCCGTCGGGCTTCCCGCGCGCTGGGTCGGGACCAGCGGTGCGCCCCCGGGCGCGGCGCCCGACCGACGGGCCGCGGTCCGGGCCACCAGGCCCAGCGGCACCGCCGTGGCCAGCAGGGCGGTGCCGAGCACCGCGGCGAACCGCGGGGCGCCGAGTCCGGCCAGCAGGGCGGCGCCGGTGAGCGGTCCGCCCGCCACGCCGAGCGCGGAGGCCGCGCCGGTGAGCACCGTCCACCGACCGCTCGGGTCCAGCGCCGCCGCCGCCCCGATCAGGTAGCTGAGCACCAGCGGGTAGAGCGCGTTCCAGAGCACCTCGCCGACCGCGAAGGCCGGCGCCGAGGTGGCGGTCGCGCTCAGCACCACGCAGGCCGCGATCGCCCCGGTCCCGAGCGCGACCGGCAGCACCGGGCCGGCCCGGTCGCCCAGCAGTCCCGCGGCCAGCACGCCCAGCAGGGCGCTGCCCAGGGCGACTGCGAGGACCAGGCAGAGCCGCGACTCGCTCAGGCCCGCGCGGTGCAGGCCCAGTTGTCCGCTGACGCCCCAGAGGGCGTTCTGCGCGACCGACCAGAGCACCATGCAGGCGGCGAGCGCCAGGCCGACGCCGTGCCCGGCCGCGGCGGCGGGCACCGGCCCGGGCACCGCTCCGGGCGGTGGGCCGGGCAGCCTCAGCAGCAGCGGGAAGGCCAGCGCGGCGGCCAGCGCCAGGGCCAGGAACGGCAGCGCGTGGCCGCGCCCCAGGTGCGGCAGCAGCAGGTAGAGCGCGCCGGCCGTCCCGGAGGTGGTCAGCAGGGCGAGCACGGTGGTGCGGTGCCGGTCACCGGCGGCGATGCCGGTGCCGGCGACGGCGGCGCAGGTGCCGGCGCCCAGCCCGCCGAGCAGGCAGCCCAGCAGCAGCACCAGGGGTGGACCGTCCGCCGCGGCCGGGTGACCCGCCATCGTCCCCGCCACGGTGAAGCCCGCCAGCTCCAGCACCAGGCCCGCCCGGGCCAGGCGGGCGGCGCCGAGTCTGCCGACCCGGCCGGCCAGCGCGATGCCGGCCAGCGCGGAGGCCAGCAGCATGGCCGAGCCGACCGCCCCGGCCTGAGTGGGCGTCAGTCGCAGGTCGCCGGTCAGCCGGCCGACGATGCCGGGCGCCAGGTAGGCGGGCAGGGCACCGGCTGCGAAGAGCGCGACGTAGGGCAGGGGTGAGCCGGTGTGCGGCTGGGAAGGGTGGTGCGCAGTAGTGCGCCCCGCCTCGCGGATGCGCGAAGACATGGGCAGGGGGCCTCTCGACCTGAGGGTGGTTCCGGGGATCGCGCCCCGCTCTCCGCGTGGCCGCTCCGACTGTTTACCAGGTCGGTGCGGTGCCCGAGAACCTGATGCCACCCCGTCGGCCGGGTGTCGACCGAGTTGGCGCACACCCGAGACAGCTTCGTGATCGAACCACTCACGGCTGGTGACGCTTTTCAGCCGACTGTGACCGTCCGGCCGGGGCGGCACGAGCCCGGTGCGGTAGCCGTCCCCCCCGCGGGGCCGGCGCCCTTGCTGGGCACGGCCCCCGCGGGGTGGTGGGCGGCTCAGCTCGCGACGTCGGCCGGCTCCAGGTGGCCGTCGGCGACGAAGGCGCGCCAGAGCTTGGCGTACGCCCCGTCAGCTGCGAGCAGCCCCTCGTGGGTGCCGTCCTCGACCACCCGGCCGTGGTCCAGCACCACCACGCGGTCGGCCCGCTCGGCGGTGGTGAGCCGGTGCGCGATCACCAGGGTGGTGCGGCCGCCCGGGCGGTCCGGGTGGCCGGCCCGCAGCCGGTCGGACGCGTTGTTGACCGCCGCCTCGGTGGCCAGGTCGAGCGCGGCGGTCGCCTCGTCCAGCAGCAGGATGTCCGGATCCACCAGTTCGGCCCGGGCCAGCGCGATCAGCTGGCGCTGACCGGCCGACAGGTTCCGACCGCGCCCGGCCACCTCGTGCTGGTAGCCGCCGGGGAGCGAGCTGATCATCTGGTGCGCGCCGACCGCGCGGGCCGCGGCCTCCACCTCGGCGTCGCTCGCCCCGGGGCGGCCGTAGGCGATCGCCTCGCGGACCGTGCCCGCGAACAGGTACGCCTCCTGCGGGACCACGCCGAGCCGGTGGCGGTAGTCGGCCAGGTCGAACCGGGTGATGTCGGTGCCGTCGATCCGCACCGCTCCCCCGGTCGCGTCGTAGAACCGGGCGACCAGCTTGACCAGGGTCGACTTGCCCGCGCCGGTCTCGCCGACCAGGGCGACGGTCTGGCCGGCCGGGATCCGCAGGTCGATGCCGGTCAGCACGTCCGGGCTGCCCTCGCCGCCGCCGTTGTAGGCGAAGTCGACCCGGTCGAAGTGGATCTCGCCGCGCAGCCGCTGCACCGGCACCGGGTCGGCGGCGGGCGGGGTGCTGGTCGGGGTGCGCAGCAGCTCACGGACCCGGCTGAGGCCGACGGCGGCCTGCTGGTAGCCGTCGAAGATCTGCGAGAGCTGGTTGACCGGGGCGAAGAACAGGTCGATGTAGAGCAGGTAGGCGACCAGCGCACCGACCGTCAGGGTCCCGCTGTCCACCCGCGAGGCACCGGCGATCAGCACCAGGGCCGCGGCGACGCTGGAGAGCAGCTGGACGAACGGGAAGTAGAGCGAGATGTACAGCTGCGCCTTGGCCCGCGCCTGGCGGTAGTCCCAGCCGCGGGACACGAAGCGGGCCACGGTGTCGTCCTCGCGGCGGAAGGCCTGGACGATCCGCATGCCGGCGACGTTCTCCTGCAGGTCCGCGTTGACCGAGCTGATCAGTTCGCGGGACTCGTGGTACTGCTGGGTCGACTTGCGGCGGAAGACCAGGGTGGCGACCGCCAGCACCGGCAGCACCGTGAAGACGATCAGCGCCAGGCCGGCGTCGATGATCAGCAGCGCCGCGAAGATGCCGAAGAAGGTGAGCAGGCTGACCACGGCGGTGACCACACCGGTCTGCAGGAACGAGGAGAGTGCGTCCACGTCGGTGGTCATCCGGGTCATGATCCGCCCGGTCAGCTCGCGCTCGTAGTAGTCCAGCCCGAGCCGGTTCAGGTGCGCGAAGATCTTCAGCCGCAGGGTGTAGAGCACCCGCTCACCGGTGCGACCGCTGACCTGGGTCTCGGTGCCCTGCACCAGCCAGTCGATCAGCACGACCACCAGCGCGACGGCGGAGGCGGCGGTGACTCCGGCCATCGCCCCCTTGGTGACGCCGTTGTCGATGCCGTGCCGGATCAGTACCGGCAGCAGCAGACCGGCCCCGGCGTCCAGCGCCAGCAGCAGGAAGGCCACGGCGAGCGGGGCGCGGAACGGCTTGAGCAGGCGGGCGAGGGTGAAGTCCGGGTCACCGGCGGTGGCGTCGGCGAGCGGGACGGCCGGGGTGTCGGTGGCCGGGGGCAGCGCGGCGACCTTGGCGAGCAGCTCGGGGTCACCGGAGCGGGCCGCGGTGGCGGAGCGCTTGGCGGGCCCGCCCGGCGCGGTGCCGGCAACGGCCGCGCCGGCGACCGCGGGAGCCGCTGCCGCGGGGGCGGCTGCTGCCGGGGCGACGGGCGCGGGCCGGGGGCCGGCGGTGCCGAGCTCCGCGTCCGGGTCGGTGATCAGCGCGCGGTACTGCGGACATCGGGCCTCGAGCTCCTCGTGGGTGCCGAGGTCGAGCAGCCGGCCGCGGTCCAGGACGGCGATCCGGTCGGCGAGCTGCAGGGTGGAGCGGCGGTGCGCGATCAGCACCGTGGTGCGGCCGGCCATCACCGTGCGCAGGGCCTGGTGGATCTCGGCCTCGATCTGCGGGTCGACGGCCGAGGTCGCGTCGTCCAGCAGCAGCACCCGCGGGTCGGAGAGGATCGCGCGGGCCAGCGCGATGCGCTGGCGCTGGCCACCGGACAGGGTCAGGCCTTGCTCGCCCACCTTGGTGTCGTAGCCCTGGGGCAGCTCGCGGATGAAGCCGTCGGCCCGGGCGGCCCGGGCCGCGGCCTCGATCTCCTGCTCGGTGGCGTCGGGGCGGCCGTAGGCGATGTTCACCCGGACCGAGTCGGAGAAGAGGAAGCTGTCCTCGGGGACGATGCCGACCACCGAGCGCACCGAGTCGAGGGTGAGCTCGCGCAGGTCGTGGCCGTAGAGGCGGACCGCGCCGCCGGTCGGGTCGTAGAACCGCGGGATCAGCTGGGCGACGGTCGACTTCCCGGAGCCGGAAGCACCGACCAGGGCCAGCGTCTCGCCGGGCTGGACGGCGAGGCTCAGGCCGCGCAGCACCGGGACGGCGGACCCACCGGCGGTGGGCGTGCCGGGGGCAGCGGAACCGGGGGCAGCGGAACCGGGGGCAGGGCTGTCGGTGCCGGTGGCGGGGGCGCCGGTGGCGGGGGCGGCCGGCTGGTAGTGGAAGTCGACCAGCTCGAACTCGAGCGCCGGGGTCCCGGTCCGGGCCACGGCGGCCGGGTCGAGCTCGGCGGGGTCGAGGGTGTGCGCCTGCGGGGACTCCTGGACCAGCGGCCGCTCGTCGATCAGCTCGAAGACCCGCTCGACGCCGGCCCGGGCCTGCTGGCCCACCGTCAGCACCATGGTCAGCATCCGGACCGGGCCGGTCATCTGCGCGACGTAGGTGGAGAAGGCGACGAAGGTGCCCAGGGTGACCGAGCCGTTGACGGCCAGCCAGCCGCCCAGCGCCAGCACCGCGACCTGGGCGAGCGCGGGGATCGCCTGCAGTGCAGGGGTGAAGCGGCTGTTCAGCCGGATCGCGCGCAGCCGGGCGGCGTAGAGGGTGTGCGAGGCCCGCTCCAGCTTGTCCAGCTCCTGCGTCTCCTGCCCGAAGCCCTTGACCACCCGGACGCCGCCGATCGCACCGTCCACCACGCCGGCGACCGCGGCGGCCTCCTGCTGCGCGGCCCAGGTGGCGGGGAAGAGCCGCTTGCGGCTGAGCGTGGCCACCCACCACAGCGCCGGCCCCATCACCAGGGCGATCAGGGTCAGCGGGAGCGACAGCCAGAGCATCACCGCGATGGACATCGCGAAGAGCAGCAGGTTGCCGGTCATCATCGGCAGCATCGACATCAGGCCGTGCACCAGCTGCAGGTCGGAGGTGGCGCGGCCGACCATCTGGCCGGTGTCCAGCCGGTCCTGCCGGGTGCCGTCGAAGCGGCTGAGCGAGCGGAACAGGTCGGTGCGCAGGTCCAGCTGGACGTCCAGTGCGAGCTGGCCGGCGGTGTAGCGGCGGATCTGGGTGAAGCCGAAGACGAGCAGCGCGCCGACGATCAGTGCGGTGGCCCACGGCGCGAGGGACCGGGTGTGCGCGGTGATCACGTCGTCGATGATCAGCTTGGTGACCAGCGGGACCAGGGCGGTCACCGCCATGCCCCCGAGCGAGGCACCGAAGGAGAGCAGGAAATTGCGCTTGTAGCGCCAGCAGTACCCGCCCAGTCGGCGCAGCCAGCCCTGGGGCGGAGCGGTGGCGGTCGGCGCGTCGGCGGCGGGGGTGGGGGCGGACATTGGCGTCGGCGCGGGCGCCGGCGGGGGTGTGCCGGTGGTCGCGGAGGCGGACCCCGCGGCGGTGGCCGGTCCCTCGGCCGTCTCCGCTGCGGGTATCTCCCTGGTGGAGCCGTGAGTCTCAGGCATATTTAGGGATACTAACCATTTCTGGAAGCGGTCGTCCACGACGGACCGACGGGCTGGCACAGCTGACCTGGCACGAACCAACGGTCCTCGGCCGGTTTTCCTTCCCTCCCAGGCTGCGCCATAGGAGGCACTGGGCGCACCGGCCGTTGGACGGAGGCACGCGGGGCGCTCGGCCTAGGGCCACGCGCCGAGGAGGCGCAGGCGGGCGCGGAGCGGGTGCGGGCTTGAGGGCGGAGCGGGTGCGGGCTTGAAGGCCGAGCGGGCGCGGAGCAGGTGCGGACGGGTACGGAGTGCGGATCGGGGCAGCCGGTGAGGGGGGCGAGCCGGGCGGCGCGTCGGGCCGCGGCGGTTCGGCCGACCGAGTGGGGCGACCCGCTCAGGCGCGCGCGGCGCCGGGCACGTCGGCCGCACCCTCCGCGAGGTGGCGGGCGGCACGGTGCGCGACGTCCGGGACGGCGGCGGCCGTGAACGCCCCCTGGGCCAACCGGTGCAGCAGGCCGGCCATCTCGGCGCGCGGCAGCAGCGCCGCCCGGTCGACGGCACCAACCCCCGCGCCGTCCGGTCCGGCCGCACCGTCCGCGCCGAGTGCGCCGACCGTGCCGAGTGCGCCGAGTGCGCCGACCGGCTGGGCCGCGGCCGGCCGGACGCCGATGCTGTGCGGGGTCGAGTTGAGCAGGCCGAAGACCGCGTGCACGGCGGCCCGCGCGGCGGGCTCGGCGGTCGGCGCCGCCAGTCCGGGGAACGCCCCCTGCACCGCGGCCACCCAGAGCTCGACGTACTCGCGCTGCAGCCGACGCACCCGGCGCCGGTCCTCCTCCTTCAGGTGGAGCAGCTCGCGGTCGTGCAGGGTGATCAGGTCGGAGTCGTCCAGCGCGAAGTCCACGTGCCCGCTGATCAGCGCGTCGAGCGCGGCCGCCGGGGTCTGCGCGGCACCGGCCCGGCGGCGACCCTCGTCGAGCAGCCGCTCGCTGATGCCGACCAGCAGGTCCGCGAGCATCGCGTCCTTGCCGGAGAAGTGGCGGTACAGCCCGGGGCCGCTGATGCCGACCGCCTTGCCGATCTCGTCCACCCCGACGCCGAGGAAGCCGCGGGCGGCGAACAGCCGAGCAGCCTCGCGGCGGATCTGGTCGCGACGGGGGGTCGCGGGGGCGACAGGACTGTTCGACATGGGCCCCATCGTAGACAGGGGGGTTATCGATGGTTAACCTGGGCCGCAGGTGTTAACGACCATTAACCTGCGGCGACGGCCCACCGGCCCCACCGCCCGCGCGTTACGGGAGCAAGGGAGCTCTTGGGATGGCCCTGTCGACGCCCGGCCTCACCTCTCAGCATCCATGGGAGGCAGCCGGCACTCCGGGAGGCACCGCTTCCGTCGCACCGGGCGCCACGGCGGCCGACCCGGCCGCGGCCGCGCCGGCGCCTCGGCTGCGCTCCGCCGTCGACGCGGGCTCCGCGGCCTTCCGCGCCAACGCCGAGGCGCACCAGGTACTGGTCGACGAGCTGCGCGAGAAGCTGCGGACCGCCGCGCTCGGCGGTGGCGCCAAGGCTCGCGAGCGGCACACCGCCCGCGGCAAGCTGCTGCCGCGCGACCGGGTGGACACCCTGCTCGACCCGGCCTCGCCCTTCCTGGAGGTGGCCCCGCTGGCCGCCGACGGCCTCTACGACGGCGCCGCACCGGCCGCCGGCGTGATCGCCGGGATCGGCCGGGTGGCCGGCCGCGAGGTCATGGTGGTCGCCAACGACGCCACCGTGAAGGGTGGCACCTACTACCCGATGACGGTGAAGAAGCACCTGCGCGCCCAGGAGGTCGCGCTGGAGAACCGGCTGCCCTGCATCTACCTGGTCGACTCCGGCGGCGCCTTCCTCCCGATGCAGGACGAGGTGTTCCCCGACCGGGACCACTTCGGCCGGATCTTCTACAACCAGGCCCGGCTGTCGGCCGCGGGCATCCCGCAGATCGCCGCGGTGCTCGGCTCCTGCACCGCCGGCGGCGCCTACGTCCCGGCCATGAGCGACCAGGCCGTGATCGTCCGCAACCAGGGCACCATCTTCCTCGGCGGTCCGCCGCTGGTGAAGGCGGCCACCGGCGAGGTCGTCACGGCCGAGGAGCTCGGCGGCGGCGACCTGCACTCGCGCACCTCGGGCGTGACGGACCACCTGGCCGAGAACGACGAGCACGCGCTCGACATCGTGCGCACCATCGTGGCCGGTCTCGGGCCGCGCCCCACCCGCCCGTGGCCGCTGACCGCCGTCGAGCCGCCCGCGGTGGACCCGGCCGAGCTCTACGGCGCCGTGCCGGTGGACCCGCGCACCCCCTACGACGTCCGCGAGGTGATCGCCCGACTGGTGGACGGCAGCCGCTTCGCCGAGTTCAAGGCCGAGTACGGCGCCACCCTGGTCACCGGCTTCGCCCGGATCCACGGTCACCCGGTCGGGATCGTGGCCAACAACGGCGTGCTCTTCGCCGAGTCCGCCATGAAGGGCGCGCACTTCATCGAGCTCTGCGACCAGCGCGGGATCCCGCTGCTGTTCCTGCAGAACATCACCGGCTTCATGGTCGGCCGCCAGTACGAGGCGGGCGGCATCGCGAAGCACGGCGCGAAGATGGTGACCGCGGTGGCCTGCACCCGGGTGCCGAAGCTGACGGTGGTCATCGGCGGCTCCTACGGGGCCGGCAACTACTCGATGTGCGGCCGGGCCTACTCACCCCGCTTCCTCTGGATGTGGCCGAACGCCAAGATCTCGGTGATGGGCGGCGAGCAGGCCGCCTCCGTGCTCGCGACCGTCCGCCGCGACCAGTTCGAGGCCCGCGGGGAGGGCTGGCCGACCGAGGCGGAGGAGGAGTTCAAGCGCCCCGTCCGGGAGCAGTACGAGCGCCAGGGCAACGCCTACTACGCCACCGCCCGCCTCTGGGACGACGGCGTGATCGACCCGATGGACACCCGCACGGCAGTCGGCCTGGCCCTGACCGCCTGTGCCAACGCCCCGCTGGCCCCGCCGGCTCCGTACGGCGTCTTCCGCATGTGACCCGGTCGGCGGCCCGGCCGATCAGGTACCGGGCCGCCACCGCAGACGCACCGCACCCCTCTCCGTGCTTGTCCCTTCGCCCCTCGCCCCGGAGGAACGCCTCCCATGTTCGACACCGTCCTGGTCGCCAACCGCGGTGAGATCGCCGTTCGGGTGATCCGCACCCTGCGACGGCTCAGCGTCCGGTCGGTCGCCGTCTACAGCGACGCCGATGCCGACGCCCGGCACGTCCGCGAGGCCGACCTCGCGGTCCGCCTGGGCCCCGCCGACCGCAGCGACAGCTCCGCCGCCGAGACCTACCTGCGGGGTGACCAGATCATCGCCGCGGCGCTGCGCACCGGCGCCCAGGCGATCCACCCCGGCTACGGGTTCCTGGCCGAGAACCCCGGCTTCGCCCGGGCCTGCGCCGAGGCCGGCCTGGTCTTCATCGGCCCGCCGGCGGCAGCCGTCGAGCTGATGGGCGACAAGATCAACGCCAAGGAGGCGGTCCGCGCGGTCGGCGTTCCCGTGGTGCCCGGCAGCCGCGGTGGCGCCACGTCCGACGAGGATCTGGTCCGCGCGGCCGAGGAGATCGGCTACCCGGTGCTGATCAAGCCCTCGGCCGGCGGCGGCGGCAAGGGCATGCGGCTGGTCCGCGATCCCGCCGAGCTGCCCGCCGAGCTCGCCGCGGCCCGCCGGGTGGCCCGCACCGCCTTCGGTGACGACACCCTGCTGCTGGAGCGCTGGGTCGACAGCCCCCGGCACATCGAGGTGCAGGTGCTGGCGGACGCCCACGGGACCACCGTGCACCTCGGTGAGCGCGAGTGCAGTCTGCAGCGCCGGCACCAGAAGCTGATCGAAGAGGCTCCCTCCGTCCTGTTGGACCCGCAGACGCGGGCCGCGATGGGGGCCGCCGCCGTCCAGGCGGCCGAGGCCTGCGGCTACACCGGGGCCGGCACGGTGGAGTTCATCGTGCCCGGCGCCGACCCCGCCGCCGACCCGGCGTCGGCTGACGGGTCGTCGGTGCGCGAGTTCTTCTTCATGGAGATGAACACCCGCCTGCAGGTCGAGCACCCCGTGACCGAGCTGGCGCTGGTCGTCAGCCGGGACGGGGCGCCCGCCGAGCGGCTCGACCTGGTCGAGTGGCAGCTGCGGGTCGCCGCGGGTGAGTCGTTGTCGTTCGGCCAGTCGGACCTCTCCTTCCTCGGCCACGCCGTGGAGGCGCGGATCTGTGCGGAGGACCCGGCCAGGGACTTCCTGCCCACCGGCGGCCGAATCCTGCTCCTCGGCGAGCCGACGGGCGAGGGGGTCCGGGTGGACTCCGGCCTCACCGCCGGTACCGAGATCACCAGTGCGTACGACCCGATGCTGGCCAAGGTCATCGCCTACGGACCCGACCGGGACACCGCGCTGCTGCGGCTGCGCGCTGCCCTGGCGGACACCCGGATCCTGGGCCTGACCACCAACACCGGCTTCCTGCGCCGTCTGCTCGCGCACCCGGACGTGGTCGCCGGGCGGCTGGACACCGGGCTGGTCGAGCGGGCCGTCCAGCAGCACCCCGAACTGCTAGACGACCACCACGACCGGTACGCCCCTCACGAGCCCCTCGCCGCTCCCGCCTCCGGAGCAGCCACCTCGGTCACCACCGCGTCGCCCGACGCGGGAGCGCCGTCGACCGGTTCACCGGCGCGCGGTGCCACCGTCCCGGACGCCGTCTACCTCGCCGCAGCCCTGGTGCGGCACCTGCGGCTCGCCCCCGCCGCCTCCGACGGGTGGGCCGATCCGTTCGCGCTCCCTTCCGGTTGGCGCCTGGCCGGCGAGCCGGCCTGGACCACGCACCGACTCCGTACCTCCGGGCAGGAGCCGGTGTCGGTGCGAGTACGACCTGTCAGTGCCGAGAGGGTAATCCAGGGATCTGAGGATCCGTCAAGGGCTTTCCCGGAACTGTTGGTCCGTCTGGGTGACGGACCGGTCCGGCGGGCCCGTGCCGTGCTCGGCGCCGACCGGCTCTCGCTCACCCTGGACGGCCTGCGCTCCACCTTCGCGCTCGCCACCGACGGCGCGCCCGCGACCGGCTCCGGGCCGGTGCTCTGGCTCGGCTCGGACGGCGACAGCTGGGCCGTGCACCCCTACGACCCGGTGACCGACCGCGGTGCGGCCGCCGACGCGCACCACGGCGCGCTGACCGCGCCGATGCCGGGCACCGTCACGGTGGTGAAGACCGCGGTGGGCGAGGTGGTCCGGCGCGGCCAGGCCCTGCTGGTGCTGGAGGCGATGAAGATGGAGCACGTGATCTCCGCGCCGCACGACGGCACGGTCGGCGAGCTGCACGCCACCGCGGGCGGCACGGTCGCGATGGACCAGCTGCTCGCCGTGGTCGTCCCCGAGGCGGAGCCCACCGGCGCCGCCCGCACCGAGCAGGAGGTGGCGTCCTGATGACGGGTCAGCACGACGGGGCGACCGGGTCCACCCGCCCGGAGCAGTCCGGCGAGCCCGGTGTGCTCGCCCTCGGGCTGCCCGAGGTGGTCCGCGACCCGGCGCTGCCGGCCCGGGTGCGGATCCACGAGGTGGGCGCCCGGGACGGCCTGCAGAACGAGGGCGCCCTGGTCCCCGTCGAGGTGAAGGCCGAGTTCATCGCGCGGCTCGCCGCCGCCGGGCTGCGCACCGTGGAGGCGACCAGCTTCGTCCACCCCAAGTGGGTGCCGCAGCTGGCCGACGCCGAGGAGCTGCTGCCGCGGGTGACCGGGCTGCGCGACCAGTACCCGGGCCTGCGGCTGCCGGTCCTGGTGCCCAACGAGCGCGGCCTCGAACGGGCGCTGGCCCGCGGCGCCGACGAGGTCGCGGTCTTCGCCTCGGCCACCGAGACGTTCGCGCGCAAGAACCTGAACCGGACCGTGGCCGAGGCCCTGGAGATGTTCCGCCCGGTGGTGTCCGGGGCGCTGACGGCCGGCGCGACGGTCCGCGGCTACCTCTCGATGTGCTTCGGCGACCCCTGGGAGGGCGCCGTCCCGCCCGGCCAGGTGGTCGAGGCGGGCCTGCGACTGCTGGAGCTCGGGTGCGCGGAGCTGAGCCTCGGCGACACGATCGGCGTCGCCACCGCGGGCCAGGTGAGCACGCTGCTGGACGCGTTCGACCGGGCCGGCGTGCCGGTGCAGCGGCTCGCCGTGCACTTCCACGACACCTACGGGCAGGCGCTGGCCAACACGCTGACCGCGCTGCGGCACGGCGTGACCGTGGTCGACTCCTCGGCCGGCGGACTGGGCGGCTGCCCGTACGCGAAGAGCGCCACCGGCAACCTGGCCACCGAGGACCTGGTCTGGATGCTGCACGGCCTCGGCATCGAGACCGGGGTGGACCTGGCCCGGCTGGCGGGCACCAGCGCCTGGATGGCCGGTCGGCTCGGCCGCCCGAGCCCGTCGCGCGCCGTCCAGGCGCTGGCCGGCCCCACCGGCCCCGGCACGACGGCCCGCACCGGAACCGGTGGCCGCGCCCCGCGTTCCGCACGCTGCTCGCGCGCGCCATCGCACGCCCCGCACGCCCCGCACCCGCGACCACCGTCGCACACCCGCTGCGCCCGGCTCACCCTCACGGGCGAACACTGGAGGATCAGATGCTCGACCACCGACTGGATTCCGAGTACGAGGAGCTTCGCCGCACGGTCGCCGAGTTCGCCAACGACGTGGTCGCCCCGACCATCGGCGACTTCTACGAGCGCGGCGAGTTCCCGTACGAGATCGTCAAGGAGATGGGGCGGATGGGCCTGTTCGGCCTGCCGTTCCCGGAGGAGTACGGCGGGATGGGCGGCGACTACTTCGCGCTCTGCCTGGCCCTGGAGGAGCTGGCCCGGGTCGACTCCTCGGTGGCGATCACCCTGGAGGCCGGCGTCTCGCTGGGCGCCATGCCGATCTACCGGTTCGGCACCGAGGAGCAGAAGCGCGAGTGGCTGCCCCGGCTCGCCTCCGGCGAGATCCTCGGCGCCTTCGGCCTGACCGAGCCGGAGGGCGGCTCGGACGCGGGCGCCAGCCGGACCACGGCCCGCTTCGACGAGGCGACCCGGGAGTGGGTGATCAACGGGACGAAGTGCTTCATCACCAACTCCGGCACCGACATCACCGGGCTGGTGACCGTCACCGCGCTCACCGAACCGCTCGCTCGTTCGAGTGAGGGAGGGCCGGAAAGCTCGCCCAAGCGGGAAATCTCCTCCATCATCGTTCCCGTCGGCACCCCCGGGTTCACGGTGTCGAAGAAGTACAGCAAGGTCGGGTGGAACGCCTCCGACACCCGCGAGCTGTCCTTCACCGATTGCCGAGTCCCCGAAGCCAACCTCCTCGGCCAGCGCGGCCGGGGCTTCGCCCAGTTCCTGCGGATCCTCGACGAGGGCCGCATCGCCATCGCCGCCCTGTCCACGGGACTGGCCCAGGGCTGCGTCGACCAGTCACTCAGCTACTCCGCGACCCGGCGGGCCTTCGGCCGGCCGATCGGGGCCAACCAAGCCATCCAGTTCAAGATCGCCGACATGGAGATGCGCGCGCACGTCGCACGCCTCGCCTGGCGGGACGCGGCCTCCCGGCTGCTGCTCGCCGAGCCGTTCAAGAAGGAGGCCGCCATCGCGAAGCTCTACTCCTCCGAGGCCGCGGTCGACAACGCCCGCGAGGCCACCCAGATCCACGGTGGCTACGGCTTCATGAACGAGTACCCGGTCGCCCGCTTCTGGCGCGACAGCAAGATCCTGGAGATCGGTGAGGGCACCTCCGAGGTCCAGCGGATGCTGATCGCCCGCGAGTTGGGCATGAGCTCCTGATCTGACACCCAGTCTGCCCAGCACCTGGGGAAGCATGATGCTGCCGGTCCGCCGGTCGGGCCCGGCCTGCCGATCGGCGGCATCATCTTCACCTTGCTCTGCCTGACCCCTGTCCCACACCATCCGTCTCCGGTGGCCCGACGTACGGCGCCGTGTCCCGGCCTTCCCCGCACTGCCCAGCGCTGCCGACGCTGCTGCCCCGTGCTGCCCTGCCCGTGGGCGATCCCCGCGCTCCGCGGTGAGGGCTGACCTCCAGGCGGCGAAATCACCCGCCCCGTCCGACCCCTGCGCGCGGGCGGGCCTGGTCCGCCGGGTCCGCACGGTCGAGCTGCGGTGGCTGATTACGGCCGCACCGAGCACTGCGGCGAGGCCCAGGATCGAGTGCCACGCCGGGCTCTCGAGCTGCTGGGCCGAGCATCGGCGCTCCCGTCCCGGCGGTCCGGGCCGGTCCTCGCCCTGGGGCACCCCGAACCCCCGCGCCGAACCCCCGCCCCGGCCCCCACGCCGACCGCCCAGGCACGCCTTCCGGGCCACCATGATCGAACCACCGACACCCGGAGAGCAGCCGGCGACTGCTCGGTCCCGGCGCGCCCGAAGAAAACCCCGACACAAATCCCCGACACATCATCCCCCGACACGTCATCCCTGACACCGGACGACTCGGCGGTCATGACGATCAGGCCGTCCTGTAGAACGACGACCGCTTGCTTTCCCGTGCCCAGAAATTCCAGCGCCCGGGGCACATTTTCAGGACCGGATGATATTCCGACCGGCGCACACAAACAGCCGACGACAGAAGAACGAGTACGACCAGATCCCCTGAAAGCGGCTCAGGGAATGACAATCACCGGGCGGTTGGCGCGGCGGGCCAGTCGACCGGAGATCGAACCGAAGAAGCGGCCCAGCAGCCCGTGGGTGGTACCGACGACGATGGCGTCGGCCGCGTACTCCTTGCCGACTTCCTCGATCTCGTGGCAGATGTCGCCGCCGCGCTCCACCAGGATCCACGGCACACCGTTCAAGAAGTCCGCGCAGGCCAGCTCCAGGCCCAGCACCTCGGTGCGGTAGTCGGGGCCGTCGACGAAGACGGGAGGTTCGCAACCCGCCCACACGGTGGTGGGCAGCCGGTTGGCCACGTGCACGATCACCAGGCCGCACTGGGAGCGGCGGGCCATGCCGACCGCGTAGGCCAGCGCCCGCTCGCTGGAGAGCGAACCGTCGAAGCCGACCACCACACCGTGCTGGAAGGCCGGGTCACAGGAGCGAGAGCTCTCGGTCTGCGGAGCGGGGGTCTCCCCGCCGGGCAGAGCCGACTGCTTGGGGTGCCGGGACTTCACGTCGCCTCCGCCATCCTCGCCGGCCCCGCCACGGGTACCGGCACCATCCGAAACCTCGGCCGGCGCCGAGTGCCTGCGGCGCTGCCAGGACATGAACCAACGACGACGGTTCGCTCCGTCGCCGACCGGCAGGTCGGCCCGGCCGGGCCGGGACGACTGAGGTGACCGCGACGCACCGGGCAGCGATTCCGTCGAGGAGATCTCCGCGGCCCCGGGAATGCGGAACGGGTCTGCGGATCGGGGAGGCTCAAAACCGGCCATGAATCGAGACTCTTCGAGTGAGATGGGCCGACAGGAAGGACAGCGCTGCCCAGGCGGCAGGCCATTCATAGGAACGTGGTCGGTTGAGGCCGAGCTGCACCGTAAGTGACCTGTTCCTTTCAGCGTACGACGGCAGAACCTGCCAGCCCAGCCATTGCGCCTGGGGGAAGGCAACGATCCCGCTAATGGCGGCGGCGCGAGGTAATCGGCGCGCGCCCCGTATGAACGGATGACACCCCGCCTCGCGCGGTTCCAAGGAGCTTGCCCGACGGAGTCTGTGGACGCAACAGGTCGGCCACGCACGGTTGCTGCGACGTTCAACTGAACATGGGCTTGATGAGGATGATGTGACAACTGCGACCGCTGAGCTGTGCCGACCGAGCAGCTCCGGCCAACTCCGCCCCGCCAGGTACTCCGATCTGCGGTTTCCCTTCCGGCACCGGGTACCCACTGGCAGCATGCAGCGCATGCCGTTGCTGCTGCTCGACCTCGACAACACGCTGATCCCCCGCGATGCGGCATTCCGCGCCTGGGCCACGGACTTCCTCCACGAACACGGTCTTCCGGCGACCGAACTCAGCTGGCTCACGACCATCGACGGCAGCGGCTACGTCCCCCGCAGTACGGTGCTGAGCGCGGTCCAGCGCCGGTACGGGCTGGACCTGCCTCCGGAGGACTTGGTGGCCCACTATCGGCGGGGGGTCAATTCTCATATCCACTGCCCCACTTCTCATGTGGCGGCGCTGCGGGCGGCCCGGGCCGCCGGCTGGACCCTCGTGGTGGTGACCAACGGCGGGACCGGTCCGCAGATGGAGAAGATGCGGCTGTCCGGCCTCCACGCACTGGTCGACGCCTGGGTGGTCTCCGAGGAGGTCGGCTGCGAGAAGCCGGACCCGTTGATCTTCGACATCGCCGCCCAGCGCTGCGGGGTCGAACCGGACAGCGGCTGGCAGGCGGAGGCCTGGATGGTCGGCGACCACGGCCCCGCGGACATCGCGGGCGCCCAGCTGGCCGGCATCCGCAGCATCTGGCTGGACCGGGGGCGCCCGTGGTCCGAGCTCGGCTACCGCCCCACCCTGAGCACCCCGGACCTGCCCGGGGCCATCGAGCTGATCCTCGCCGAACCGGCCACCAGGCCCGCAGACGGGTCGGCCGCGACGGATCCGACCGCACAGGAATGCCGCACCGCCGATTCCGCACCGGACCGCGTTCGACGGCCCAGTGCCTTCCACGTGTGAGTGCCTTCCACCGAGCGCCTTCCACGTGTGAACGCCCCGCCTGCCGTCGAACGCGGCGCCGTGCGAGAAGGAGCGGTCCCGCACCCAACCGCACCCACAGGTCTATGAAATACCCGGACGCTGGGAGGTCGGATATCTCCGCCCGGGGTCGCGCCACCCGGACCGGGGTAATGGTCCGCGCGGTCCCGGGCAACGAGCGGCACGGTCCCGGGCAATAGAGAGGCGCGGCGCCCCGTTACGGCCCGCTGCCGCCCGGGCCGTCATGGTGAGCGGCCACGCCGGAACACCGACGGGCGGCTACCAGATCGTTCACGGAGCAGGCGCTGCGCATTTCCCGGTCTGCGCGAGCACCCGCACGCGCGAGGCCCGGCCACTCGCACGCGCGAGGCCCGGCCGGATCGCCCCCGCGCCGCGCTCAGGTGCTGTCTCCGGAGGTGGCCTGTTCGAGCCGGCGGGCGTGACGTCGGTGGCCGGCGAGCGGACCGCCAGCCGGTCGCCCACGGGTCACCACCGGCCGCCGGCTCTGCGTCGGCTCGGCGCGCAACCGTCACCCCGCGCCGACACCCACTCGACGCTCCGTCAGCCGAGTGGCCGACGCGCCGCTGCCCGAGTGGCCGACGCGCCGTCAGTCCTGTGGCCGACCGACCGTCAGCCCGGCGCCTGCGATGTGTCTACAGGGCGCACGCATCCATCGTGCGCCCCTGCTCCGCAACGCCGATTTTCAGTCAGTTTTGGTCCACCTGGCAGAGGTTGGCCATCGGGGCAGGCCAGGGCACCCGTACGGGACGGGCGCATCGCGCCATCAGGGGTGCGCCGTACCGCAACGGGCCACCGCTCCCACCGCCCCCTTCCCATGGGGGTCGACGGGTGCCACGCTTCGTGATCGAATGCATCACGCCAAATTGCCATGTCGACATAGCGTCGGATGGTGAACTTGTCACAACGGCAACGGTCCACCCAGTAGATTCGATCTTGTTGAGCAGTGCCGCACCACCACACCACACCACCGAGGGGGCTTGGGCGCCTTGAACAGGGTGAGCAGGAGCGAGACAGGTCCTGACAGCGGCCAGTCCCCGGTCGGCCGGGCGGGCCGGATCCCGCGAAGTTCCACCACGCTCACCCCCCAGGCCAAGGCCGGTACCGGCGCCCAGCTCACCACCCGCCCGATCCTCCGTCAGGAACCCCCGGCCGCCGCGATGTCGACGGCGTCGCCCGGGCCCGGGCCCGCGCCGCGAGCCGGCGCGATGTCCACCACCGCCCTGTCCTCAGCAGCCGTGTCCTCAGCAGCCGTGTCCGCGGCCGCACTGTCCACGACGACGCTGGGCGGAGCACCCGCGCACGGTGCCGCCCGCGGTCTCCGTGGAGCTCCCGGCACGTCGGGCCACCCGGTCGGCCCGGACCAGGTGCCCGGGCTGCTCGCCACGACCGCCGCCACCCCCGTGGGCCCGGCCGGCCCGGGCCCACTCGGCGGCGGCCCGGCCGCCGTCGGCGCGGGCCCCACCACCCTGACCTCCGCCCCGAGCAGCGGCGGCAGCCTGGGTCCCGGCGTCAGCAACGCCCCGCGCAAGCTCGCCGGGCGCCGCCGCCGGGAGACGGTGGCCGTCCTGATCTTCAGTGGCGCACCGATCTTCGAGAGCTCGATCCCGCTGTCCGTCTTCGGCGTGGACCGCCAGGACGCCGGGGTGCCGCGCTACCGCCTGCTGGTCTGCGCCGGCGAGGACGGCCCGCTGACCACCACCGGCGGCGTCACGCTCACCGCCCCCTTCGGCCTGGAGGCGCTCTCCCGGGCCGGCACCATCGTGGTCCCGGCCTGGCGGTCGATCTCGCAACCGCCGCCGGTGGAGGCCATCGCCGCCCTGCGCAAGGCCCACCACGAGGGTGCCCGGATCATCGGCCTGTGCACGGGGGCCTTCGTGCTGGCCGCCGCCGGGCTGCTGGACGGCCGCCCGGCCACCACCCACTGGATGTACGCGCCGACCCTCGCCAAGCGCTACCCCCGGGTACACGTCGACCCGCGCGAGCTCTTCGTCGACGACGGCGACGTGCTGACCTCCGCCGGCACCGCCGCCGGCATCGACCTGTGCCTGCACGTGGTGCGCAGCGACCACGGCGCGGAGGCCGCCAACGCCCTGGCCCGCCGCCTGGTGGTGCCCAACCGGCGCAGCGGCGGAGGTCAGGCCCAGTACATCGACCAGTCATTACCTGAAGAGATCGGGAACGACCCGCTGGCCGAGGTCGTGACCTGGGCGCTGGAGAACCTCAACCAGCAGTTCGACGTCGAGGTGCTGGCCGCCCGCGCGTACATGAGCCGGCGCACCTTCGACCGGCGGTTCCGCACGCTCACCGGCAGTGCGCCGCTGCAGTGGCTGATCACCCAGCGGGTGCTCCAGGCACAGCGGCTGCTGGAGACCTCGGAGCTGTCGGTGGACGACGTGGCACGCCGCTGCGGCTTCCGTTCGCCGGTCGCGCTGCGCGGGCACTTCCGTCGGCAGCTCGGTGTCTCCCCCGCCGCGTACCGGACCAACTACCGGGCCCGGCGTCCGGGCGCCGGCGCGGCCGCGGGCGTCCCCGCACCCGGTGCCGCCGGGCTCGCGGGTGCCGTCGTGGGCGCGGGCGTCGGCGCGGCCGGCCTGGTCGGGTCCCCGGCCGCCGCGGCCTTCGGCAGCGGGCCCGGTACGGGCGCGCCGCTGGGCGGCCCGGTCC
>NZ_JBHYKG010000121.1:0-24114 GCF_042741245.1 Kitasatospora sp. NPDC058965 | reverse complement strand
GTACCGCCCGCGCCCGCGTTGTGCCCGCTCACCTTCGGCTGCTGCTGCAGCGGATCCGCCGCCCACAGCTTGCCCTTGTACTGGTACCCGCCGACGACGGTCTGGGCGTCGGCGATCGGGGCGACCAGCGTGAAGGCGGCGAAGGTCAGGCCGATGACCACCTGTCCCCGTCGCCGTATTCGTCGGCGGCGCTGCCCGCCGCCTCCCCCGAATCCGCTCTCACCTTGGTGTCGAAGCTGCACGACCCAACTCCACTAGGTAGTAGTCGAACCACTTCCGAGCGGCTTCGGGCAGGCACAAGTTCCCCCCGTTTCCCCCCGGTGATGCGGACCATATGCGGCTCGCTACAGACAGCGCAAGGGTCGTCACACGGACGATCTCAATACACAGGAACCACTCAGACATCAGCCGTTTCAGTCACCTCGTGACAAAGTGGTCCAACCACTCCAATCGCCCCCCATGGCACCCTTCTTGACGGATCGGACTCCCCGGCCACAGCAATCCGCGAAGCCGCCAATCGGCACACGTCGGGCGAACCGTTGCGCCACGGAGTAAATCCGACATCCCGTCAGAGGTGAAGTGGAATCAGTGACACCGCATCAGCCGTGGGCAATTCTTTGCCCATTCTTTTCCATGGGTGATGCCGTCGCATTTCTCCGGATCCCGAGGCCGATACCGATGACCCGGCCCTGCACTCGACTTCGACAGTTCCCGCAGGTCCGCGGCCGGCCTGGAGGCAGCCGACCGGGTCGCGGACGGCAGCACCCAACGACCCGCCACCCGACCCCCGTGCCACCCGCCGCACCCTCTGCTCCACCCTCACCCCACCCCCGCTGCCCCCGGCCCCACCAGGCGTGGTCCTCATGCACAGCCCCCACCCATCCGGGCTCCTCTCTCTCCGTATTGCCATCGGTACTCATCGGGCAATAACCTCCCCGTGGCCTCTCAGGTCACACGAGTCACGTCCGTTACACGGGGCACCATCTGACAAAGCGTAAGGAGCACCGCGAAACGGACATGACGGACTGACGCCGTCAACGGGGGAGGCCAGGGCCGGCCAGTCGTCTCAGCCGGCCTTTGCCAGGACTTTTCTCACAGGGGACTTCACGTGCTTTCAGCCGGCCTCAGGCCAGCGACGCGGCCGAGACTGCGTCACCACCTCACTCTGATAGCGGCCCTGACCACGGTGCTCGCCACCGCCGCGGGCCCCAGCTTCGCCGACACCGGCGCACCCGCACCGGCGGCCGCCGCCGGGACCAAGCCGACCGGTGCCCAGCAGGGCCCGTCGCAGCAGGCTCAGGCCGAGGCGAAGAAGACCGGCAAGCCGGTCACCGTCGACGCGCTGACCACCGAGACTTCGCTCACGGTGGCCAACCCCGACGGCAGCTTCACCACCACCACCAACGTCCAGGCCGCGCGGGTCAAGAAGGGCGGCGCGTGGGTCGCCACCGACGCGACCCTGGCCAAGAACGCCGACGGGACCTTCTCCCCCGCCGCCACCCCCTCCGGGGTCACCCTGTCCGGCGGCGGCACCGCGCCGCTGGCCGCCTTCAAGGACAAGGCCGGCCACCAGTTCGCGATGACCCTGCCGTTCGCGCTGCCCAAGCCGACCGTCAACGGCGACACCGCCACCTACGCCGACGTCCTGCCCGGCGTCGACCTCCAGGCCACCGTCACCGACCAGGGCGCCTTCCACGAAGTCCTCGTCGTCAAGAACGCCCAGGCCGCCGCCAACCCCCAGCTCAAGACGCTGAAGCTGGCCACCACCACCAACGGCCTCACCACCAGCACCGACACCGACGGCAACCTCACCGTCAAAACCCCCGACGGCACCGAAGCCTTCCACGCCCCGGCCCCGCTGATGTGGGACTCGGCCAGCCAGGCCGCCCCGGCGGCCGACAGCCCGCACCCGAACACGTCGGCCGCCGAGGCCGCGCCCAAGCTCAAGGCGATCTCGCCCGACGCCCCGGCCGCCCCGCTCGGCTTCGCCGACCCGGCGGGCAAGCTCGGCTCCTCCAAGGAGGGCCCGGGCCACGGCGCGCACATCTCCAAGCTGAACGTCACGGCCGACAACGGCTCGCTCACCCTGGCCCCCGACGCCGACCAGCTGGCCCACGCCACCTACCCGGCCTTCATCGACCCGGGCGTCTCGCCGGCGGGGGGCACCAACCACTACACCGAGGTCAAGTCGGGCTGCGCGGGCCAGACCCTCTACGACACCCCGCAGACCAACGGTGAGGCCATCGGCTGGCAGCACTACGACTCCAACTGCGCGGGTATCTACCGCTCGTTCTACGAGCTGAACACCAGCTTCCTGAACTCCAGCATGACGGTGTTCACCTCCACCCTGGTGCTCTCCGAGACCTACGGCGCGGACTGGAACTGCAGCACCCAGTACCCGGTCAACGCCAACCTGGTGGGCGCCATCAACGGCAGCACCAGCTGGAACACCCAGCCCGGCTGGGTGCAGAGCGTCCCGGGCACGACGACCACCTCCTCGGCCTCGTCCTGCGGCACCCACACGGTCAACCTGGACGTCACCAACGCCGTCAAGTCCTACCAGACCAACGGCAACCTGACCTTCCAGCTGTACGGCAACGAGGACACCAGCAACTCGTCCAACAACGGGTTCATGCGGTTCGGCCTGAACCCGTACATCAGCACCACGTACGACATCGCGCCGAACCAGCCGACCGGCATGTACACCAGCCCCTACGCCGGCGAGTGCGGCAACACCGGCTGGATCGGCATGACCTCGCTGAACGGCAACGCGTCGAACATCCAGCTGCACGCCTGGGACTCGACCAACATGCCCGGCGTGAACCTGCAGAGCACGTTCCACGTCTGGGACAACATGACCAGCAACGGCGGCTCGCCGGCGGGCATGGCGCAGTCGGTCTCCGACTGGACCGCGCCGAGCAGCTGGACCAGCGCCAACATCGCCTTCCAGGTGCAGGACGGCCACCAGTACGGCTGGAACGCCATCCCGTACGACGGCACGCTGAACGGCCCGGGCTCGCAGTACTGCTACTTCGACGTCGACCTGAGCCCGCCGTCGATCGCCGGCTTCACCCCGTCGGCGGCCTTCCCGCCGCTGGGCAGCGGCATCACGCCGCAGGCGCACGCCGGTGACCCGACCGTCAACATCCAGGTCTCCAGCACCGACCCCACCCCGACCGGCTGCACGCTGAACGCCTGCATCAAGTCCGGTGTGAAGCAGTTCCAGTGGGCGCTGGACCAGAACATCCCGGTCAGCGGCTTCAACCACGTCGACGTGACCCCGGACGCCAACGGCACCGCGACCGCGAGCATCCCGGTCAGCCTGACGGCCAACCAGTGGGGCACCCACACGCTCAACGTGCGGGCCGTCGACGGCGCGGGCAACACCCAGGCCACCGTGGCGAGTTACAGCTTCTACGCGCCGTTCAACCCGAACACCAAGGTGAACCCGGGCGACCTGACCGGTGACGGCGTGCCGGACACCATCGTCGCGGACCCGACCAACACCGGGAACCTCACCCTGATCCCGGGCAACGCGGACGCCTCCGCCACCCCGCAGGTGGCCTCCACCCAGGCGAACAGCCCGGACGGCACCAGCTGGAGCAACTTCCTGGTGACCCACCGCGGTTCGGAGGTCCAGGGCACCGTCGACGACATCTTCGCGCTGAAGAACACCTCGCCGAAGTCGATGTACCTCTACACCAACGACGGCAACGCCGCGGCCCCGGCCGGCGGCTACGCGGTCAACGGCACCTTCGACAACCGCAACTTCCAGCCGCTGAACAAGCCGTCCGGCTGCGCCGCGGCCAGCACCGGCTGCTCGGCCGCGTACAGCGCCAGCTGGGACGCGGTCTCGCAGATGGTCGCCCCGGGCGCCTTCAGCCGCCTGCCGCTCTGGTCCGCCTCCGGCTCCAAGCCGTACGCCGACCTGATCACGGTGGAGAACGGCAAGCTCTGGTACTACCCCGGCAGCGCCAAGGGCGGTGCCAACCTGGTCAGCCCGTACCTGATCAGCTCGGACGACTGGTCCAACACCACCCTGATCGCCCCCGGCCTGGTCGGCGCGACCGTCACCAACGGCGCGGTCAGCGGCGGCACCCCGACCCTGTGGGCGCGCAACAACACCACCGGTGCGGTCAACCAGTACACCCTCACCTTCGACACCAACGGTCTGCCCACCAGCAACCTGTCCGCGCCGAAGGCCACCAACCTGACCAACGGTGCCGGGACCAACCTCTGCGCCGACGTCAGCGGCGGCAACACCGCCAACGGCACCGCCGTGGCGCTCTACGGCTGCGGCAGCACCATGTGGGAGAACCAGGGCTACACCTGGGGCCTGGACGGCAGCCTGCACGTGCTCGGCAAGTGCATCGACATCCCGGGCAGCAGCACCACCGCGGGCACCGCGGTGCAGCTCTACGACTGCAACACCACCAACGCGCAGAAGTGGGCCCCGGTCGCGGGCAGCCCGGGCCTGCTGCAGAACCCGAACTCGGGCCTGTGCCTGGCCGCCGCCAAGGGCAACCCGACCGCCTCGGGCGCCGCGCTGGTGATCGCCACCTGCGCCGCGGGCACCCCGGAGCAGACCTGGACCGCCACCGGTACCGCGCTCACCCAGCAGTCGGTGATCAACCGCAGCTTCCGGGCCAGCACCTACCCGGTGCTGACCTCGCCGGGTGACGTGAACAACGACGGCAACCCCGACCTGGTCGCGATCACCGGGGCCGGCGCCATCACCCAGTACCTGGGCACCGGGGCCGACAGCAAGGGCGAGGCGCAGCTGAGCCCGGCGAGCCAGATCGGCACCGTCAACGCCCAGGTGCAGGTCGACATCCGCTCGGTCCAGGACGGCCGCTGCCTGGACAACTACGGCAACGGCGCGGGCGTGCCCGGCCGGGGCACCAACGTGGCCCAGTACGACTGCTGGGGCGGCGCGACGCAGAAGTTCACCTTCGCCACCGACGGCACCCTGCGCACCGGCGGCATGTGCGTCTCGGTCGCCAACGGCGCCACCACCAACGGCGCCGCGGTGATCAGCTGGGACTGCGAGCCCGGCCACGCCGAGCAGCAGTGGGTGCTCGGGACCGACGGGACCATCCGCAACCCGGCCTCCAAGAAGTGCCTGGAGCTGCCCGGCTGGGTGACCACCAACGGCTCCGCGATGGACATCTGGGACTGCGGCAGCGGTCAGGCGAACCAGGAGTGGGTGGTGCACACCTACTAGTCGCTGCCGACCGCACCCGGTCCGCACCGACCGAGCGGCCCCCCACCCGGATCCCGGGCGGGGGGCCGCTGTCGTCGTCAGGGCAGCCGCAGCACGAAGCGGGCGCCGGGGCCCGGCTCCAGGGTCAGCGTGCCGCCGTGCGCGGTGGCGACGGCGCGCGCGATGGCCAGGCCGAGGCCGGTGCCGCCGGTGGCCCGGGACCGGGCCTGGTCGCCGCGCACGAAGCGCTCGAAGAGCTGCTCGCGCAGCTCCGGCGCGATCCCCGGTCCGTCGTCGGCCACCGCGAGGTGACGGTCCGTCAGTGACAGGGTGACGGTGCTGCCGGACGGCGTGTGGCGGTGGGCGTTGCTGAGCAGGTTGGCCACCACCTGGCGCAGCCGGTCCTCGTCGCCGGTCACCAGGACCGGCTCGGCGGGCAGTTCGAGACGCCAGTGGTGCTCCGGTGCGGCGGCCCGGGCGTCCGCCACGCAGTCCAGCGCGAGCCGGGTCAGGTCGACCTCGGCGGCGGCCAGCGGGCGGCCGGCGTCCAGGCGGGCGAGCAGCAGCAGGTCGTCCACCAGCGCGCCCATCCGGCGCGACTCGGCGGCGATCCGCTCCAGCGAGTGGCGCACCGGCTGCGGCACCGGCTCGGGGTGGCGCAGGGCCAGTTCGGCGTGGCCGCGCACGGTGGCCACCGGGGTGCGCAGCTCGTGGCCGGCGTCGGCGGCGAAGGAGCGCAGCCGGTCCTCCACCGCGTGCCGCTGGGCCAGCGCGTCCTCGACGTGGCCGAGCATCCGGTTGAGCGCCAGGCCCACCCGGCCGGTCTCGGTGCCGGGGTCGGCCGCCGGGGCCGGGACCCGCTCGCCGATCACCACCTCGCCGCGGGCCAGCGGCAGCGCGCTGACCCGGGTCGCGGTGGCGGCGATCCGGTCCAGCGGGCGCAGCGCCAGCCGCAGCCAGAGCCCGCCGACCACACCGGCCACGGCCACGGCCACGCCGAAGACGACCAGTTCCAGCAGCTCCACCTGGTGCAGCGTGTCCTCCACCGCACGCAGCGGCACGCCGGTCACCAGGACGTCGCCGTCCCGCCCCGCCACCGCGCGGACCCGGTACTCGCCGAGCCCGCCCACGTGCACGGTGCCGGCCGCGCCGCCGACCGGCAGCTCGGCCAGCCGGTGCTGGTCCGCCGCGGTCAGCGTGACCTGGTCGGAGGTGTCGGCGGGCGCGGTGCCCGCCGCCACCGCCGCGTCGTCCGCGTCGCCGTCGACCACGCCGGCATCGGTCACCGTGCCGCCCAGCAGCCGGGCGCCGAAGGTGCCGGGGGCCTGGGCCCTGGTGTCGCTGGCGTTGCCGTGCTCCAGGCTGGCGGCGTACCGGCCGCCGGTGTCGGAGAGCTGCTGGTCCAGCCGGGCCAGCAGGAAGCCGCGCAGCGCGGTGGTGACGGCCAGGCCGACCCCGGCGAAGATCACCAGCAGCAGCGCGAGCAGGCCGGCCAGCAGCCGGACCCGCAGCGAGCGCCGCCCGCCCCTCACACCGCCGCCTTCAGCAGGTAGCCCGCGCCCCGGACGGTGTGGATCATCGGTGCTCGGCCGGCGTCGACCTTCTTGCGCAGGTAGCTGATGTAGAGCTCGACCACGTGGGCCTGGCCGCCGAAGTCGTAGGACCAGACCGCGTCCAGCAGCTGGGCCTTGCTCAGCACCTGGCGCGGGTGGCGCATCAGGTGCCGCAGCAGCGCGAACTCGGTCGGGCTGAGCTCGATCGGGGCGCCGGCCCGGCTGACCTCGCGGGCCGCCTCGACCAGCACCAGGTCGCCCAGCACCAGCGCCCCGGGCGGCGGCGCGGCGGGCGGGGCGGCCCGGCGCAGCAGGCCGCGCAGCCGGACCACCACCTCCTCCAGGCTGAACGGCTTGGTCACGTAGTCGTCGCCGCCGGCGGCCAGCGCGCCGATCCGGTCCTCCAACGCGTCCCGGGCGGTGAGGAAGAGCACCCGCACCTCCGGCCGCTCGGCGTGGATCCGCTCCAGCACCGCCATCCCGTCCAGGTCGGGCAGCATCATGTCGAGCACCACCGCGTCCGGGGCCCAGGTCGCCGCCAGGTGGACCGCCTCGGCGCCGGTGGCGGCGCCCAGCGCCTGGTGGCCCTCGTAGCGCAACGCGGCGCAGAGCACCTCCACGAGGTCGGGTTCGTCGTCGACGACCAGGATGCGGCGTGCGGTCATGCCGGCCATTGTGCCGCAGCGGGATGAGAAAGCGGTGAGATCCGTTAGCCCGCTGACCTGCGACGACCTGCGGAAACGGGTCCCGGCGGGGTCCGGCGGGCCGGTTTTCAGAGCGAACTGAGAGCTGGCCCTGACAGGGTTGCCCAACCGATGCCGCAGCGAGCGAGAGGAGCCGCCGTGACGGTGACCACCACCCACCGACGGACCCCGGCCGGCACCCGCCGGGCGCCGACCCCCGGCCGCACCCCCGTCGGGGAGCTGGCCCGCGCCGCCCTGCCGTGGCTGCTGCCCGCCGCGGTGGCGGCCGGCGCGCTCGGCATCCTCGCCCTGTGGTGGCGGGACACCTACGCCGTCACCGGCGCCGACGAGTGGCTGACCGGTGCGGGCCGGATCACCGGCCTGCTGGCCGGCTACCTGGCCCCGGTGCTGCTCCTGCTGATGGCCCGGATCCCGGTGCTGGAGCGCGAGGTGGGCGCCGACCGGCTGGCCCGCTGGCACGCGCAGGGCGGCCGCTACCTGGTCCTGCTGATCACCGTGCACGTGCTGACCGTGATCTGGGGGTACGCGCTGACCGCCCACCGCGGCGTGCTCGGCGAGACCGGCGAGCTGGTGCTGCACTACCCCGAGATGCTCAAGGCCACCGCGGCCACCCTGCTGATGCTGGGCACCGGCGCGGTCTCCGCCCGGGCGGCCCGGCGGCGGCTGAGCTACGAGGCCTGGTACTACCTGCACCTGGCCACCTACCTGGCGATCGCGCTCGGCTTCTCGCACCAGCTGGTGAACGGGGCCGACCTGGTCGAGGGACCCGGCCGGCTCGCCTGGTGGGCGCTCTACCTGGGCTCCTTCGCGCTGCTCGGCTGGTTCCGGCTGGCGCTGCCCTTCCTGCGCGACCGCCGCCACCGGCTGCGGGTCGCCGAGGTGCGGCCGGAGGCGGACGGCGTGGTCTCGGTCTTCCTGACCGGCGAGCGGCTGGACGAGCTGCGCTGCCTGCCGGGGCAGTTCTTCCGGCTGCAGTTCCTGGCGCCCGGGCTGCGCTGGGCCGCCAACCCGTACTCGCTCTCCGCGCCGCCGCACCCGCGGTTCCTCCGCTTCACGGTCAAGGACCTGGGCGGGCACAGCGCGGCGGTGGCCGGCCTGCGGCCCGGGGTGCGGGTGCGCGCCGAGGGACCGTACGGGGCCTTCACCGCCAGGGCCCGGGTCGCCCCCGGCCGGCCCGTGCTGCTGATCGCCGCCGGGGTGGGGATCACCCCGATCCGGGCGCTCTTCGAGTCGCTGCCCGCCCGCCCGGGCACCCTCACCCTGCTCTACCGCGCCCGGCGCGAGGAGGACCTGGTGTTCCGCCAGGAGCTGGAACAGGTGGCGGCCCGGCGGCGGGCCCGGGTGCACTGGCTGCTGGGGTCCCGGGACCGGGGGGCCGGCCCGTCCCGGGACCCCCTGTCGGCGGCGCGGCTGGGCGCGCTGGTGCCCGGGCTGCGCGAGCACGAGGTGTTCCTGTGCGGGCCGCCGGAGCTGGCCGCGGCCACGGTGCGCGAGCTGCGGGCGGCGGGGGTGCCGGGTCGGCGGATCCACCACGAGTCGTTCGTCTTCTGAGGGAGTGTCGGTATGCGCAGGACATTGGTGACCGGGGCGGCGACGGCCTCGTTGGTGGTGCTGCTGCTGGGCCTGAAGCCGCACGGGTCGGCCACCGCGGGGACCCAGGCCCCGATCTCCTCCGACCAGGGTGCGGCGGCCCCCGCGGCGGCGCCGTCCGCCGGTGCCACCGCCTCCGGCGCCACCCCGTCGGGTGCCGCCTCGGCCTCGACCGGCCAGGCGGCGAGCGGGACCAGGACGGTGACCGGCAACGCCGTCGACACCCGGTTCGGGCCGGTCCAGGTCCGGATCACGCTGACCGGCGGCAAGCTCACCAAGGTGGACGTGCTGCAGTACCCGTCCGAGAGCGGGCGGGACCGCGAGATCAACGCCTACGCGCTGCCGCAGCTGAACCAGGAGGCGATCGCGGCCGGCGGCGCGAACATCGACGCGGTCTCCGGCGCCACCTACACCAGCGACGGGTACACCCGCTCGCTGCAGAGCGCGCTGGACCAGGCCGGGCAGAGCGGGACCGGCTGATGCTGCGCCACACCGAGGAGGCGATGGGCACGGTCTTCTCCTTCGCGCTGCGCGGCGGTGCGCCCGCGGTGCTCGGGCCGGCCGTGGCCGAGCTGCACCGGCTGGACGCACTGTTCTCGACCTACCGGCCGCAGAGCCAGCTGAGCCGGCTGGGGCGCGGCGAGCTGACGGTGGAGGAGTGCGACCCGTTGGTGGCCGAGGCGCTGGCGGCCTGCGCGACGGTGCGGGCGGACAGCGGCGGCTGGTTCACCGCCCGGCCGGGCGGGCGGCTGGACCTGTCCGGCTGGGTCAAGGGCTGGGCGGTGGAGCGGGCCAGCGACCTGCTGGTCGCGGCCGGCTGCCCGGACCACACGGTCACCGGCGGCGGCGACGTCCAGGCCCGCGGCACGGCCGCCGACGGGCGGCCCTGGCGGATCGGGGTGGCCGACCCCGCCCGGCCCGGCGCGGTGGCGGCGGTGCTGGCGGGGCGCGGCGCGTTCGCGGTGGCCACCTCCGGGACGGCCGAGCGCGGCGCGCACATCGTGGACCCGCACACGGACCGGCCCGCCCCCGGCACCCACTCCGTCACCGTGGTCGGGCCGCAGCTGGCCCTGACCGACGCCTACGCCACCGCCGCCTTCGCCATGGGCCCGCAGCGGGCCCTGGACTGGATCGCCGCGCTGCCGGCGCACGAGGCCCTGGTCGTCCTCCCGGACGGGCGCCGACTGGGCACCCCGGGGCTGGTGCGCCACCTCGCGGACGACTAGTCAGCCGGTCAGACTGGCCTGGTGGATGACGGCGCGACGGCAGAGCACGAGGCGGACCGGAGCACGGGCCTGAGCGGCCGGCTGAACTGGCTGCGGGCCGGGGTGCTCGGCGCCAACGACGGGGTGGTGTCCACCGCCGGGCTGGTGGTCGGCGTGGCCGGCGCCACCTCGGACGCCACCGCGCTGCTCGCCGCCGGCCTGGCCGGCCTGCTGGCCGGGGCGCTGTCGATGGCCTCCGGGGAGTACGTCTCGGTGAGCACCCAGCGCGACTCGGAGCGGGCCGCGCTGGCCCAGGAGCGGCGCGAGCTGGCCGAGCAGCCGGAGGAGGAGCTCGACGAGCTGACCGGCCTGCTGCGGGACCGCGGTCTGACCCCGGAGGTGGCGCGCGAGGTGGCCGAGCAGCTCACCGCCCGCGACGCGCTCGGCGCGCACGCCCAGGTCGAGCTGGGCATCGACCCGGAGCAGATCGTCAACCCGTGGCACGCCGCCTGGGCCAGCTTCGTGGCCTTCACCTGCGGCGCGCTGCTCCCGCTGCTGGCCATCGTGCTGCCGCCCGCCGGTCTGCGGGTCCCGGTCACCGTGGTCGCCGTGCTCTGCGCCCTGGTGCTCACCGGCTGGGCCGGCGCCCGGCTCGGCGTCTCCCCCGTGCGGCCGTCGATCCTGCGCAACGTGCTGGGCGGCGGGCTGGCGATGGCCGTCACCTACGCGGCGGGCTCGCTGCTCGGCGCGGCCGGGGTCTGAGCCACCGTCACGGTGAACTGCGGCAGGACCCGTCCCGGGATCGACCCGGAGGGCACCTCGCCGGTCCGCCGGGCGCCCATCGCCCGGTAGAAGTCGGCGGCGTTGGGGTCGGCGTCGACGGTGAACTCCGCGGTCCCCGCCGCCCGGGCGAGCTCCAGCACCGCGCGGAACAGCGCGGACCCGACGCCCTGCCCGATCGCGGCCGGCTCCACGTACAGCATGTCCAGCTCGTGCCCGCCGAACAGCGCGAAGCCCAGCACCGCCCCGCCCCGCTCGGCCACCAGGGCCCGTCCCGCCGCCAGCAGCGCCGGGCGCAGGGTCAGCTCGGCCCGGCAGGCCGCGAGGAACGCCTCGTCATACCCCCAGTGCCCCTTGGAGCGCAGCGCCAGCTCGGAGAGCGGGCCGGCCTCCTCGGGGCGGGCGGGCCGGATCTGCAGCACGGAGTCCATCCGCCCAGCCTCGCACGCACGCCACTGCCCCCGCCGCCGGTTTTCCGGCGACGGGGGCAGTGCGCGAGCGGGTGACTACTTCTTCTTCTTGTCGCTGCCGGACGCCACCATGACCAGGCCGGCGATCACCGCGAAGGCGAGCAGCGGGATGGCCACGTAGAGGCCGAGGGTCTGCGCGACGGTCAGGCCCTGGCCCGGGTCGTCACCGTCGTCGCGGGTCAGCGCGAAGGCGGGCGACGTCATCAGCATCATCAGCGTGGCCGCTGCGGAGACCGCACCAGCGCGCAAAGCGTTCCTCTTGTCCACGTTTTCCACGGTACCGGCCCCTCATCGGCCGTCGCGCGGCGGGGTCGGCCTTCCGGGGCGCCCCCGGCCCGCCGACCGGGCCAGTCCGGCCCCGAGCAACTCGCGCAGCACCAGCGCGTCCGGCTCGGTGGCGAGCCGCTCCAGCGTCACCGGGGCGCCCGCGCCGTCGGCCACCGGCAGCCGCCAGTTGGGGTACTGGTCCCAGGTGCCCGGCAGGTTCTGCGGGCGCGGGTCGCCGACCGTGTCCGGCAGCCAGACACCGACCAGCTCGGCGGGGGTGGCCAGCAGGAACCGGTACAGCGCCGCCTGGTCCAGCGGCGCGTCCCCGGCCAGCATCCCCCGCCGGACCAGCTCGCCGCGCCAGTCGGCCAGCTCGGCGGCGGCCGCCTCCTGCTCGTCGACCAGCGGGTGGGCGAGCAGGCCGAGCCGGTGGCGCAGCTCCACGTGCTCCCCGGACAGCCGGGCGGCGGTGCTCGGCAGGTCGTGCGTGGTCAGCGTGGCCAGGCAGCCGGGGCGCCAGCGCTCGGGGGCCAGCGGCGCGCCCTTGGCCCCCTCCTTGCCGGTCCAGTCCCGCTCGAACCAGAGCACCGAGGTGCCCAGCACCCCACGGGCCGTCAGCTCCTCGCGCACGCCGGGCTCCACCGTGCCCAGGTCCTCGCCGATCACCGCGGTGCCGGCCCGGTGCGCCTCCAGGGCCAGCACGCCGAGCATCGCGTCGGCGTCGTAGCGGACGTAGGCGCCGTGCGTCGGCGGCAGCCCGGCCGGCACCCACCAGAGCCGGAACAGCCCCATCACGTGGTCGATCCGGATCGCCCCCGCGTGCTGGGCGGCGGCCCGCAGCAGCTCGGCGAAGGGCGCGTAGCCGGCCTCGGCCAGCGCGTCCGGGCGCCAGGGCGGCAGCCCCCAGTCCTGGCCGTGCGCGTTGAAGGCGTCCGGCGGCGCACCCACCGAGATGCCGCCGGCCAGGTAGTCCTGCAGCACCCAGGAGTCGGCGCCGTGCGGGTGGCAGCCGATCGCCAGGTCGTGGATCAGACCGACCGTCATGCCGGCCCGCTCGGCGGCCAGCTGGGCGCTGCCCAGCTGCTCGTCCACCAGCCAGGCCAGCCAGCGGTGGAACTCGATCCGCTCGGCGAGCTCGGCCCGGGCCGCGGCCACCTGCGGGGAGTCCGGGCGGCGCAGGCCCTTGGGCCAGGAGTGCCAGTCGCTGCCGTGCTGCTCGGCCAGCGCCGTCCAGGTGGCGTACTGGTCCAGCCAGTCGCCCTCGCGGCGGACGAAGGCCTGGTAGGCCGCCTGGCGCCCGGGAGCGCGCGGGACGGTGTGCAGCACCCGCAGCGCCTCCTCCTTGACCGCCCAGACCGCGTCCCGGTCGATCAGCCCGTCGTGCTCCAGCACCTCGGCCCGTAGCCGCCCGGCGCGCTGGGCCAGGTCGTCCAGCTCGGCGCGGTCGGCGGCGGGCGCGTAGGCGTACTCGGGCAGCGCCTCGATCCGCAGGTGCACCGGGTCGGCGAACCGGCGGCTGGACGGGCGGTACGGCGACGGGTCGGAGGGCACCCCGGGCAGCGCCGCGTGCAGCGGGTTGATCTGCACGAAGTCGGCGCCCAGCGCACCGGCCGACCACTGGGCCAGCTCCGTGAGGTCGCCGAGGTCGCCCATGCCCCAGGAGCGCTCGGACAGCACCGAGTACAGCTGGGCCAGGAAGCCCCAGCCGCGCCCGGCCAGTGGCTCCAGCCGCTCGGGGGCCACGATCAGGGTGGCCGACTCGGACCGGTCGGCCAGCGTGAGGTGCAGGGTGTGCCGCCCCAGCGGCAGGTCGGCGGGCAGCCAGTGCGAGCGGCCGGAGGGCAGCCGCCAGTCGCCGCCGTCCTCCAGCTCGATGCTCAGCCGGGCGGCCGCCGGGGCGTCCAGCGCGGTGCGCCGGCCGGCCCGGGCCACCAGGCAGCGCGGCAGCAACCGGCCCGCCGCGGCCTCCCGGTGCTCGCGCAGCGCCTGCTCGACGGCCTGCGGGTCGCCCGCCGCGACCCCGAGCGCGGCCAGCACCGCGATCAGCGTGGCGGCGCCCACCTGGACGAAGTTCCCCTCCCCCGCGTCGTAGCTGCTGTCCACGCCGTGCGCGTGGGCCAGCGCGATCAGCGCCTGGCTCGGCGCGTCCTCCGACGCCGCGTCAGGCGCGGGGCCCGGAGCTGATGACTCGTCACGGTGCTCTTCGGAACGGTCGAGGTATGCGGCCAACGCGGTCTCCTGGCGACGGCGGACAGTCGGATCCCACTCCTACCCGGCGCACCCGCCGACCATCCCTTCCGGCGCGCCGCCCCGGCGGGGGAACCCGGTAGTGCGTCAGTTGACCCCTACGGGACGTCCCTTCCCCCGTGCGGGGGAGGACCGGTTTCGCTCCCGTCGGCGATCCGCGACCAGGAGGGTTCCGGCGAAGCTCTGTCGTGTCAGCCGGACCGCACCCGAAAGGCCTCCACGATGACCAGCACCGCCCTCGTCGCCACCCCCGGCAGCGCCCAGCGCACCCGCCTGCTCGCCGTGGCCGCGCCCGCCCTGCTCGCCGGCTACGGGCTGGTCCGGCTGGTCCCCGGCTCCCGCGAGCCCGGCCCGGGCTGGATGCTGGGCCACACCGCACTGCTGGCCGGCCTGCTCTGCTTCGGCCCGCTGCTGCTGCGGCTGCACCGCCCCGGCCGGGTCTCCGCGCTCGGGCTGGGCGCCGCCCTGTTCGGGCTGGTCTGGTCCCTGGTGCAGGTCGCGGTGGACCTCTGCGTGGGCGCGATCAGCTCCACCGAGGCGGCCCAGGAGCACCACTTCGAGGCGATCCAGTCCGTCCCGGGCGTCCTCCCCCTCGTGTACCAGTTCGGCCCGCTCGCCTTCTACCTGGGCCTGCTCACCCTGCTGACCCACCTCGCGGTCCGCCGCACCCTCCCCTGGTACTCCCCCGTCCTGGTCCTCACCGGCACCCTGGCCATGGGCGCCTCCCTCGACCTGATGCCCCTGGGCGGCGCCCTCTACGGCCTGGCCCTGGCCCCGCTGGCCCGCCGGGGGTCAGAGGTCCAGTAGCTCCACCGGTGAACCGATCGGGTCGGGCCGGGGTACCGGCGGGAGCGGGTCGGGGCGAGGCCCAGGGCGGCGGCCAGCGCGGCGTCGGAGTCCCAGAGGGTGTCATCGGCATCGAACGAGATCGCGGCTGTCGGCGGCATGGCAGGAGGCTACAAACGCGGCGGGCCGGCCTCACCCCCTCACACGAGGGGCGGGGCCGGCCCATGGGGCTGCCGCGGTGCTTGCGGCCCGGGTGGATCAGGCGGTGAGTGGTTCGGGTTCGCCGTGCAGGTGGGCGCGGCCCAGCTGGACGGGGGTCGTGGGCGGGTGGTCGGTATGGTCGTAGTGCTCGAAGTCACGGAACTGGTCCGTGCCGCCGTACGGCTCCAGGTAGGGCCGCCAGCGCGGGTCCTTGATCCCGGTTCCGATGATGCGCCAGGCCAGTCCGCTGGGCGGAGCAGGAGGTCGCTTCATCCGCCACCCGAGCTCGGTGAGGTGGCGGTCGGCCTTCAGGTGGTTGCAGCGGCGGCAGGCCGCCACCACGTTGTCCCAGCGGTGCTGACCGCCGCGGCTGCGCGGGATCACGTGGTCGACGCTGGTCGCGGCGGCCCCGCAATAGACGCATCGCCCGTGGTCACGGGCGAACAGTGCGCGGCGGGTGAGCGGTACTGGCCCGCAGAACGGCACCCGGACGAACCGGGTGAGCCGGACCACGGAGGGCGCCGTGACGGCGCTGGTGGCGCTGTGCAGAGTGACGGCCGAGTCCTCCAGGCTGATGGCCTTGTGGTTGAGGACCAGGACGAGGGCGCGGCGCATCGATACGACGCCGAGTGGCTCGTACGACGCGTTGAGGACCAGGACATGCGGCACGGATGCCTCCTTGGACGCCTGCGGCGCGTGGCTCGCGCCGGGACGAGCGGATGACCGCGCATCGCTGCGCGATCACCCCCAGTGTCGCCTTACGAGTTTGTACGGCGCCACCACTACCGGGTAACAGGCCGAAGAGGCTTCTGACCGCTTCCGCCCGCCACCGGTCGTACTGATCCCTATGCCCAGACCGGCGGCCCGCCGCACTCGAACGGTGACTAGGCTGACGCCGAACGTGTAAGGCAGCGCAGGAGGACCGGCCCGTGACCGACGTGACCACCAGTACCCGACAAGCGGCCGGGTGGCTCGACACCCATTGGCAGGCCTGGGTGGAGGGCACCCTGCGGGCCGTGCTGATCGTGGTGCTGGCCCTGGTGATGCGGGCCGTGGTGCGCAAGCTGATCGACCAGTTCATCCACCGGATGGCGACCCGGGCCGAGCAGACCGACCACGAGACCAGCAGCCGGCTGGGTGGCCTGCTGGTGAACACCGAGCGACGCCTGCAGCGCTCGGCGGCCATCGGCTCGGTACTGCGCAGCGTCGCCTCCTTCTCGATCATGGGCACCGCCTTCCTGATGGTGCTCTCCGGCATCGGGGTGGACCTGGCCCCGCTGCTCGCCAGCGCGGGGGTGGCGGGCGTCGCGCTCGGCTTCGGTGCGCGGAACCTGGTCACCGACTTCCTCTCCGGAGTCTTCATGATCATGGAGGACCAGTACGGCGTCGGCGACGAGATCGACATGGGCGTGGCCACCGGCACCGTGCTGGAGGTGGGCCTGCGGGTGACCAAGCTGCGCGGGGCCAACGGCGAGATCTGGTACATCCGCAACGGCGAGGTGAAGCGGATCGCCAACATGAGCCAGGGCTGGTCCACCGCCACCGTGGACATGCAGGTCGGTTACAAGGAGGACCTGGAGCTGGTCCGCACCCTGATCACCGGGGCGGCCGAGGCGATGGCCAAGGAGTCGCCCTGGGACGAGCTGCTCTGGGCGCCCGCCGAGGTGCTCGGCGTGGAGTCGGTCTCGGCCGACACCGTGGTGCTGCGGGTGGAGGCCAGGACCATGCCGAGCAAGGCGGCGCCGGTCAGCCGGGAGCTGCGGCTGCGGCTCAAGGAGGCCTTCGACCGGGCCGGCATCAAGCTCAAGGAGGAGGCCTCGGCGGCCGGCCCCAAGCCGACGGTGCCGGAGGCCCTGGCACCGTCCTCGCTGGCCGACCCGACCTCGGCCCGCTCGCTCGCCTCCAAGCCGATACCGCCGCCGACCCCCGAGGAGCAGGCCGCCTTCGGCAAGCTCCCGTAACGGGCAACCCCGCCGCCGCGAAGCCCCGCACCCCGCCGAACCCGGGATGCGGGGCTTCGTCGTATCCATTGACACTCCCTGGATTGTTAGTAAAGTTTCCAGTCGCCAGCCCGGAATGGACGGTGCTGGCCGACCGGCCGAGCGTGGGAGGAGGATCGAACCGTGAACGACACCACCCGCCCCACGGCCGCCCCCCGCCCCGGCACCCCCAGTCGGCTGCGCGCCATCAACGACCGCGCCGCGCTCGACCTGCTGCTGGAACACGGCCCGCTCTCCCGCACCCGGATCGGTGCCCTGACCGGCCTGTCCAAGCCCACCGCGTCCCAGCTGCTGGCCCGCCTGGAGGCGGCCGGCCTGGTCGTCCCGGTCGGCACCACCGCCGGCGGGCCCGGGCCCAACGCCCAGCTGTACGAGGTGAACCCGGCGGCCGGCTACGTGGCGGGCCTGGACGTGACGCCCAGTCAGATCCGTTTCGCGGTGGCCGACATCACCGGCCGCACCCGCGCCGAGTACACCCTGGCCACCCCGGGCCGGCAGGCCGCCGGCACCGTCCGGCGGGTGGCCGACGGGCTGGCCGAGACCCTGCAGCGGGCCGAACTGCCCTGGGGCAGCCTGCGCGAGGTGGTCATCGGCACCCCCGGCGCGCTCGACCCGCAGACCAACAAGCTGCGGTACGCGGCCCACCTGCCCGGCTGGCACACCCCCGACCTGACCGGCGAGCTGTCCGCCGCGCTCGGCGCCCCGGTGGCGATCGAGAACGACGTCAACCTCGCCGCCGTCGCCGAGCAGGCGCTCGGCTCCGCCCGGGGCAGCGAGGACTTCGTGCTGCTCTGGGCCGAGGAGGGCATCGGCGCCGCGATCGTGATCGGCGGCCGGCTGCACCGAGGTTTCACCGGCGGCGCCGGGGAGGTCGGCTACATGCCGCTCCCGGGCGCGCCGCTGGTGCGCAACGTCCGCCGGGAGAACTCCGGCGGGTTCCAGGAGCTGGCCGGCGCCAACGCCGTGCTGGCCCTGGCCAAGCAGTACCGGCTGACCGCCCGGTCGGCCCAGGCGGCGATCGTCCGCGCGCTGGAGACCCCCGGCGCGGGCGAGGAGTTCCTCCAGGTGCTGGCCAACCGGCTGGCCACCGGGCTGGCCGCGATCGTCGCCGTGGTCGACCCCGAACTGGTCGTGCTCTCCGGCGGCATCCCGACGGCCGGCGGCGAGCGGCTGCGCGAGCTGGTCCAGGAGGAGCTGACCGGACTCGCGGTACCGCGCCCGAAACTGCTCAGCTCCACCGTCCAGGGCTCACCGGTCCTGCACGGCGCCCTGCAACGGGCGTTGACCGACGCACGGGAGAGGGCCTTCACCACCGCCTGACCCGCCGCCGTCACCCGCACCGTGCCCGCTCCCGCCCCCCGCACCCCCGTCCCGCCCGGTCCCGCCGCACTCCGGCCGGCCGCTCCCCCCGCTCCACCCGCACCGCCTCCCCCAACCCCCGCCGGGCCGTCGGGCGATGACGCCTGCCCCCGTACCCCCAGGAGGACCCGTGTCCCTTCCCCGCAGATCCCTCGGCCGCCGCCCGGTCGCCGCGCTCGCCCTGGGCGCCGTCACCGCGCTCCTCGCCACCGCTTGCACCGGCACCGACTCGGGCTCCGGCAACGACACCTCGGCCTCCGGCAAGGACGTGACCATCACCTTCTGGCACGGCTGGAGCCAGGACAACGAGACCAAGGCGATCAACGACAACATCGCCGCCTTCGAGAAGGCGCACCCGAACATCCACGTCAAGGTGGTCGCCAACATCACCGACGACAAGATCGACCAGGCGCTGCGGGCCGGCGGCCCGGACGCGCCGGACGTGGTCTCCTCCTTCACCACGGACAACGTCGGCAAGTTCTGCAACTCCAAGGCCTGGATCGACCTCAACCCGCTGCTGAAGAAGGACGGCATCGACCCGGCCGCCACCTTCCCGGCCCCGATGCTCAAGTACAGCCAGTTCCAGGGCGACCAGTGCTCGCTGCCGCTGCTCGGCGACTCCTTCGGCCTCTACTACAACAAGAAGGCCTTCGCCGCGGCCGGCATCACCGCCCCGCCGAAGACGCTCAGCGAGTTCGACGCCGACGCGGTCAAGCTGACCGTCGCCAACGGCGACGGCTACCAGCAGCTCGGCTTCATGCCGAACTACCACGGCTACGAGACCTCCCCGGCGCACTACCTGGGCCAGTGGGGCACCGGGTACTTCGGCTCCGACGGCAAGTCGGACCTGGCCGGCGACCCGACCGTCGCCGACATGCTGACCTGGCAGCAGAAGCTGATCGGCAAGCTGGGCGGCTTCGACAAGCTGGAGAAGTTCCGCACCTCCTTCGGCGACGAGTTCAGCGCCAAGAACCCGTTCGAGACCGGCCAGGTCGCGATGGCCCTGGACGGCGAGTGGCGCACCGCCTCGCTGAAGGCCGACAACCCGGGCATCGACTGGGCCACCGCGCCGTTCCCGGTGCCGGACGCGCAGGCCGACACCTACGGCCGCGGCTACCAGACCGGCACCATCGTCGGCATCGCCCGCAGCAGCCAGAAGCAGGCCGCCGCCTGGGAGCTGGTGAAGTACCTGACCACCGACACGGACGCGGTGGTGAGCTTCGCCAACGCCATCCACAACGTGCCCAGCACCATCGCCGCGCTCAACTCGCCCAAGCTGGACAACGACCCGAACTTCAAGGTGTTCCTGGACATCGCCAAGAACCCGCACACCTCCACCACCCCGCCGAGCATCAACGGCGGCGCCTACCAGGTGAGCCTGCAGAACTTCGCCTACGACGTGGAGGCCGGCAAGCAGGCCGACCTGAAGGCCGGCCTGGCCGCCACCGACAAGGAGATCGACGCCGCCGTGGACCAGGCCAAGTGACCACCGCGGCAGCCAAGCTCGCCACCCCGCCGGCGCTGCGCCGCAAGCGCCGGCGGGGGGCGCTGCGCACCCTGGCCTTCCTCTCCCCGTGGCTGATCGGCTTCTCGGTCTTCTTCGCCTACCCGCTGGTCTCCACCGTGTACTTCTCCTTCATGAAGTACGACGGCTTCAGCGCCCCGGTGTTCACCGGCCTGAAGAACTGGAACTACGTCTTCAACCACTACCCGTTCTTCTGGCAGGGCCTGCGCAACACGCTCTGGCTGGTGCTGGTGATGGTCAGCCTGCGGGTGGTCTTCGGGCTCGGCGTCGGGATGCTGATCACCAAGGTGAAGACCGGCGCCGGCTTCTTCCGGACCGCCTTCTACCTGCCCTACCTGGCTCCGCCGGTGGCGGCCACCACCGCGTTCGCCTTCCTGCTCAACCCGGGCACCGGGCCGGTGAACCACTTCCTCGGCGTGCTCGGCCTGCCGCAGCCCGGCTGGTTCACCGATCCCGCCTGGTCCAAGCCGGCCCTCAGCCTGCTGGCCATGTGGGGCATCGGCGACCTGATGGTGATCTTCATGGCCGCGCTGCTGGACGTGCCGCGCGAGCAGTACGAGGCCGCCGAGCTGGACGGGGCCAGGGCCTGGCACAAGTTCCGCTACGTGACCCTGCCGAACATCTCGCCGATCGTGATGTTCGCCGTGGTCACCGGCGTGATCCAGACCATGCAGTACTACACCCAGGCGATCGTGGCCGGGAAGGTGGCCAGCGGGGTGATCGGCGGCTCGGGCCAGCAGTTCGAACCCGGCTACCCGCACGGCTCCACCTGGACCCTGCCGCAGATGGTCTACAACCTGGGCTTCCAGCGCTTCGACACCGGTTCGGCCTGCGTGGTGGCGCTGATCCTGTTCGCCCTCTCGATGGCCTTCACCAGCCTGCTGCTGCGCCGCCGGGCCGGGTTCGTGTCGAGCGAGGACTGAGAGAGACCGAGACACCGATGACCGCAATCGCCCTGAACGCCCGGCCGGCCAAGGCCGTCGGGCTCGCCGCGGCCCGCCGCCGGGCCGCCCTGCACTGGGTCGCGGTGCACTCCACCGCCGTGGCCGCCGCGCTCTTCTTCCTGCTGCCCTTCGTCTTCGTCTTCCTCACCTCGGTCATGACGGACCGTCAGGCCCTCACCTCGGAATGGTGGCCGCAGCACTGGCAGTGGTCCAACTACGCCAAGGTGTGGAACACGCCCGGCTTCCTCACCTGGTGGCGCAACACCCTGCTGTACGCGGGGCTCGGCACCCTGCTCACCGTGGTCTCCAGCGTGCCGGTCGCCTACGCGCTGGCCCGGTTCGACTTCCGCGGGCGCAACCTGGCACTGATGGCCGTGGTGGCGATGATGATGCTGCCGCCGCAGGTGACCATCATCCCGATGTACCTGTTCTGGTCCAAGCAGCTGCACCTGAGCGGCACGCTCTGGCCGCTGATCATCCCGATGGCCTGCGGCGACGCCTTCACCATCTTCCTGCTGCGGCAGTTCCTGCTGACCGTCCCCAAGGAGTACGTGGAGGCCGCCCGGGTCGACGGCTGCGGCGAGCTGCGCACCCTGCTGCGGGTGGTGCTGCCGATGGCCAAGCCGGCGGTGCTGGCGGTCGCGCTGTTCCAGTTCTTCTACTGCTGGAACGACTACTTCGGCCCGCAGATCTACGCCAGTGAGAACGAGGGCGCCTGGACCCTCTCGTACGGCCTGGAGTCCTTCAAGGGCGCCCACCACACCAACTGGAACCTGGAGATGGCGGCCACCCTGCTGGTCATGGCGCCGGTCATCCTCCTCTTCTTCTTCGCGCAAAAGGCCTTCATCGAAGGCGTGACACTCACAGGGGTCAAGGGCTGATGTCTCTCAAACTCGCCATCATCGGCGGCGGTTCCACCTACACGCCCGAACTCGTCGACGGTTTCGCCCGGTTGCGCGACAGCCTGCCGATCGGCGAGCTGGTGCTGGTCGACCCGGCCGCCGACCGGCTGGAGCTGATCGGCGGCCTGGCCCGGCGGATCTTCGCCAAGCAGGGCCACGGCGCCACCGTCACCACCAGCACCGACCTGGACGCGGCGGTGGCCGACGTGGACGCCGTGCTGCTGCAGCTGCGGGTGGGCGGGCAGGCCGCCCGCAACCAGGACGAGACCTGGCCGCTGGAGTGCGGCTGCGTGGGCCAGGAGACCACCGGCGCGGGCGGGTTGGCCAAGGCGCTGCGCACCGTGCCGGTGGTGCTGGACATCGCCGAGCGGGTGCGCCGGGCCAACCCGCAGGCCTGGATCGTGGACTTCACCAACCCGGTGGGCATCGTCACCCGGGCCCTGCAGACCGCGGGGCACAAGGCGGTCGGCCTGTGCAACGTGGCCATCGGCTTCCAGCGCAAGTTCGCGGCCCACCTGGGCGTGGCACCGGAGCTGGTCCGGCTGGACCACGTCGGGCTGAACCACCTGACCTGGGAGCGCGGGGTCACCCTGCTGGACGCGCCCGGGGCCGCCACCGGCCGCGAGGTGCTGCCGGAGCTGCTGGCCGGCTTCGGCAAGGAGATCGCCGAGGACCTGCACCTGCCGCTGCCGGTGATCCAGCAGTTGGGCGTGGTGCCGTCGTACTACCTGCGCTACTTCTACCAGCACGACGCGGTGGTGGCCGAGCTGCGCGAGCAGGGCTCGCGGGCCGCCCAGGTCGCCGCGATCGAGCAGGAGCTGCTCACCCTGTACGCGGACCCGACCCTGGACACCAAGCCGGAGCTGCTCGGCAAGCGCGGCGGCGCCTTCTACTCGGAGGCGGCGGTGCAGCTGATCGCGGCGCTGCTGGGCACCGGCGGCGGCTCGGACGTGCAGGTGGTCAACACCCGCAACGACGGGGTGCTGCCCTTCCTGCCCGACGACGCGGTGATCGAGGTGCCCGCCGTGGTGGACGCGGCCGGGGTCCGCCCGCTGCCGCAGCGCCCGGTGGAGCCGCTGTACGCCGGGCTGATCGCGAACGTCACCGGGTACGAGCAGTTGGCTCTGGAGGCCGCGCTCAAGGGCGGCCGGGACCGGGTGTTCACCGCGCTGCTGGCCCACCCGCTGGTCGGGCAGATCGAGTTGGCCGACCAGCTGACGGACCGCCTGCTGGCCCACAACCGGTCGCACCTGGCCTGGGCCTGACCGAGACCGGGCCGGTCGGCGACGGGTCGTGCCAGCGCGCACGGCATCCCCTTCGCCGCCGGTCGGCCCACGCCCCCGCCGTTCCCTCGGCCGGGGTCCGCACCAACCCGGGGACACCATGAACCTCCACCCGCCGCACCTGGACGGCGTGCTCGCCATCGACGCGGGCAACAGCAAGACCGATGTCGCCCTGGTCGCCGCCGACGGCACCCTGCTCGGCACCGCCAGGGGCGGCGGCTTCGCCCCCCAACTGCACGGGCCCGGGGCGGCGGTGGCCGGCCTGGCGCCGCTGGTCGCGGCGGCCGCCGCACAGGCCGGGGTCGACCCGGCCGGCGCGCCGCTGGTCACGCACGTGCAGGCCTGCCTGGCCAACGCCGACCTGCCGGTGGAGGAGCAGGCGCTGGCCGCCGCGCTGGAGGCCCAGGGGTGGGGCGGCTCGGTCGCGGTGGCCAACGACACCTTCGGCCTGTTGCGGGCCGGCACCGACGCGCCGCTCGGCGTGGCGGTGGTCTGCGGGGCCGGGATCAACTGCGTCGGCCTGCTCCCCGACGGCCGCACCGCCCGGTTCGCCGCGCTCGGCCGGCTCACCGGGGACTGGGGCGGTGGCGGCGGGCTGGCCCGGGAGGCGATGTGGTTCGCGGCCCGGGCCGAGGACGGGCGGGGCGGGCCGACCGCGCTGGCCGCCGCCATCGGCGAGCACTTCCGGCTGCCGGGCGCGCTGGCGGTGGCCGAGGCGATCCACCTGGGTACCGTGGCCGCCGAGCGACTGCACGAACTGGTGCCGCTGATCTTCTCCTGCGCCGAGGCCGGCGACCGGGTCGCGCTGGAGCTGGTGGACCGGCAGGCGGCGGAGATCACCGCGATGGCCCGGGTCGCGCTCGACCGGCTGGACCTGCTGGACGCGCCCGCCCCGCTGGTGCTCGGCGGCGGGGTGCTGGCCGCCCGGCACCCGCTGCTGCTCGACCGGCTGCGGACCCGGCTGGCCGCCGTGGCCCCGCACGCCGAACCGCGGATCGTCACCGCCGCGCCCGTGCTGGGCGCCGCACTGCTGGGCCTGGACCGGCTGGGCGCCGGGGCGGACGCGCAGCGGCGGGTGCGGGCGGCGTACGGGAC
>NZ_JBHYKG010000120.1:0-24150 GCF_042741245.1 Kitasatospora sp. NPDC058965 | reverse complement strand
GCCGCGCGGGGTCTCGGGGGCCGGCCGGCGCGCGGCGCGCGCCCCGCGCGTCACGGGCCCCCCGCGGCCCCCCCGGCCTCCCGGGGATCTCCCCGCCCCGGGGCCGGGTCAACGGCCGGGGCCGGTCACCCGGTCGACCGGGTACGTCCTAGCCGCGCGGCAGCTGCTCCGACAGCACGGCCGGCAGGCCGGTCCAGTCGCAGGAGACGAACGAGGCGTGGGCGGCGGCCAGCTGGGCGACCCGGGCGGTGGCGTCGGCCTGCGACGGGGCGGTGTCGGACAGGGCCGGGTCGACGTTGTGGGCGTCCGTCATCACCAGCAGGTAGTGGTTGGCGTCGTACCAGGAGGTGTCGATGCCGCCGTTCACGTAGGCGTGCGCGTCCCCGTCGAAGACCACGAACCACGGGCGCAGGCTCGCGTCGGAGTAGCGGGTGCGCGGGTCACCGGCGGCGGCGCCGAGGACCGACGGGAACACCTGGGCGTCGCCGAGGCGGCCGGCCGTCTGGAGGGCGGACAGGTGCTGGGCGTACTCGGTGTCGGTCCACAGGTGGTCGAAGGGGTTGTTCTGCTCGAAGGTGCCGGGGATGGCCTCCAGGACCACCTTGCCGGCCAGGGCGGTGCGCGAGGGCCAGTGGTTCGCGCGGGCGGCGGCGTCCAGGCTCGGGTAACCCGCCATCAGGTCGGCCGGGCGGTAGACATCGGAGCCGAGGTGGGCCTGGACCAGCGAGTCGAGCTGGGTCGGGCCGAGGCCGATGGTGGCGTCGAAGCCGGCCTTCAGCTCCAGCTTGACCATGATCGGTGCGTGGCCGGGGTGGGCGCCGAGCCAGATCCGGATGTCGTCCAGGCAGCTGCCCAGGTCCTTGTTGGCGCCGCCGCGGTAGAGGTCCGCGGCGGTGCTCGCGTTCACGCAGTTGTTGCCGTTGCCCAGCGGGTTGGAGTGGCTCACCTTCCACTCGTGGGTGAACGGGTCGACCCAGGTGTCGAGTTCGACCAGGGACGCCCCGGTGTCCAGTGCCTGGGCCAGGTAGGGGAAGGCGCTGGTGTCGTCGTAGGTGTTGTGCAGGCCGACCGAGGTGCCCTGGGCGAGGGTGGGGTCGGTGACGGCAGCGGCGGTGCGGCCGGCAGCGGCGGTGGCCGGGGTGCCGGCCAGCACCACCGGGAGCAGGCCCGCGGCGGCGGTCAGCAGGCAGGAGACGAGACGACGCGGAACGGGACGGCGCGAGGCGACCATCAGTCCTCCGGGACGGCGGGAGCAGAGACCGGCGGGGCCGCCGGCTGCGTTCAACTCTTGGCGTGTACGCGGCGCGATGCTAGCCCGAACGAGTGGCTCGGGGGTGACACTTCGTCAAAGAGTTGTCGCCGCCTCCGGTGCAGGGGGGGGCACGGCGGGCCCGCACGCCGGCGCCCCGGCCACGAGGGCCGGGGCGCCGGAGGACGGGCGGGGCGTCAAGTCCTAGGACCGGTAGCGGTAGCGGATCCGGCCGCGGGTGAGGTCGTAGGGGCTGATCTCCACCAGCACCCGGTCGAAGGGGAGGATCTTGATGTAGTTCTTCCTGATCTTCCCGCTGATGTGGGCGAGCACGGTGTGCCCGTTCTTCAGTTCCACTCTGAACTGGGCGTTGCGCAGGCACTCCGTGACGGTGCCCTCGATTTCCACGCCCCCTGATGCTTTGGTCATGACGACTCCTCGGTTCTCCGTCGGTGACGGTGCGGTGGTGAAAGGAACAGGAGCGTCCCGACCCGGCGGGCCGGGACGCGGTGTCAGTGGCGGACCAGCTCGAGCGTGCCGCCCGCCCGGCGGGCGCCGATGCCCTCGAACAGCGCGATCGCCGCGGCGTTCGACTCGTCCACCTCGGCCCAGGCGGTGGTGGTGCCGCGCCGGTGCAGCGCGCCGAGGGAGTGGGCCAGCAGCGCCCGGCCGACGCCGCGGCGCCGCCAGTCCGCGCGGACGGCGAGCAGCCCGACCCGCGGCTCCCGGGTGAGCGGACCCACCCGGAGCAGGCCCACGTACTGGTCCCGGTACTGCGCGACCGCGTACTTCGACGGGTCGACCACGCTCGTGCCGGGCGGGCAGGGCAGCACCTGGGCCGGCATCGTGCGCCAGCCGCCGGCGGCCTCGACCTCGCGGTGGACGACGCGGTCCAGGGCCCGCAGCGGACCCTCCTGCGCCGCGCCGGCGGGCAGCACCGTCACGCCGGCTGGCGGGCGCGCGTCGCCCAGCCCGCCGAGCTGCGGATCGCACGGCACCCGGTAGCCGCGCTCGCGGCGCGCGGGGGCGAAACCGACCCGCTCCCAGGCGGCCGCCGCATCGGCGTCCGAGTCGTCGACCACGGTGTGCACCGGGGCCGGCAGGTCCGCCAGCACTGCCCGGGCGATCCGGTCGAAGAGCGGGCCCTGCCAGGCGTCGACGCTGATGAAGAGCCGACCGTCGGGCCGGCGGGCGGCGTCGCCGCGGCCGACGACGGTGTCGCCGACCAGGGCCTGCCACTCGGTGTCCGAGACGCGGACGACCCGGGCCGCGCGCTCGGGGGAGTGCGAAAGGGGATGCGTGGTGTTCATGGGAGTTGCCTCTCGGGAGTGCCTCGTTCGAGCGCTCCCGGCGACACCTACGTCACTCGCCCGCCGTGACGACGAGAGGGAGCACCCACCTGCGAACTGCCTGCATGGGTCTCACCTCCTCGTGTGGTCTCACGGCTGCCCAGACAGTAGCACCGGTCGGCGGCCGCTCCCACCGATTTACCGTCGGCCCGCGCGTGCCGCCCCCACCGCCCCCGCCGCACGGTCGGTCAGCCCGCCGCCCGCGCCGGTCGCCCGGCGCGGTGCTCGGCCGGCGCCGGGCCCAGCAGCGCCAGCCGCAGCGACGGGCCGACGTGCCGGACGATTTCATCAGCCGTCATCGAGGCGATCGGCTCCAGGCGCACCAGGTAGCGCGTGGTGATCACGCCGGCCATCACCGCGCCGAAGGCGGCGGCCCGCCGGTGGGCGCCCGGTCCTTCGAGCCGGGCCGCCACCCGGTCCACGATCTCCTGCTGCAGCACCTCGCGCAGCAGTGCCGCGTGCGCCTCGTCCTGCGCCACGTTGCGCAGCATGGCCAGCAGCGGCGGGCCCGACTCCGGGCTGTCCCAGACGGTGATCAGTGTGCGCAGGACACGCTGCGGGAGCGTGGTCAGGTCGCCCGACACCGCCTGCGCGGCCACCTCGGCCGGATTGACCGTCAGCGCCATCGCCGCGCCGAACAGCCCCTTCTTGGAGCTGAAGAAGTATCCGATCAGCGCCATGTCGACGCCGGTGTCGGCGGCCAGCGAGCGCATCGTGACGCCCTGGTACCCCTCGGCCAGGAAGCGGCGCCGGGCGACCTCCAGGATGGCGGCCCGGGTGTCCGGGCTGCCCGGGCGGCGGCCACGTGCCACGGGTCCCCTCCTCTCGGTGCGGCGATTAATTCATCAACGTTGAAATCCTACCTCCCGCGGCGCCACCGTGACCCTCGTCCCACCCATCCGTGTCCAGGGGAGGCCGAGCACCATGCACGCCGTCCAGCCACCGCCCACCGCCGTGCCGCGCACCGGTGGCGCCGCCGCACCCGTCCGCCACACCGCCGTCCTGGCGATCACCTGCCTCGCGCTGGCCACGGTGGTCTCCGCGATGTCCTCGCTCAACGTGGCGCTGCCCTCGATCGCCCGCGAGACCCACGCGGGCCAGACCCAGCTGTCCTGGATCATCGACGCCTACAGCCTGGTGTTCGCCGCCCTGCTGCTGCCTGCCGGCGCGCTCGGCGACCGGTTCGGGCGCCGCCGGGCGCTGCTGGCGGGCCTGACCGTCTTCGGCGCGGGATCGGCGCTGGCCATGACCACCACCTCGCCGGACGCGCTGATCGCCGTCCGGGCGGTGCTCGGGATCGGCGCGGCGCTGGTCATGCCGGCCACCCTCGCCACCATCACCAGCACCTTCCCGCGCGAGCGCCGGGCCGGCGCGGTCGCCGTCTGGGCGGCGGTCGCCGGGGCGTCCGCGGTGGTCGGGGTGCTGGTCGCCGGATCCCTGCTGCAGGCGTGGAGTTGGCGCTCGGTCTTCCTGCTCAACGTGGTGCTGGCCGGCCTCGCGGTGCTCGGCGTGCTGACCCGGGTGCCGGAGTCGGCCGAGCCCGAGCAGCCGCCGCTGGACGTGCTGGGCGCCGTGCTGGTGGCGGGCGGCCTCGGGCTGCTGGTGTACAGCATCATCGAGGCCCCGCAGCACGGCTGGGGCAGCCTGCCCACCCTGGGCGGGATCGGTCTCGGGCTGCTGGTGCTGGGCGGCTTCGTGGCCTGGGAACTGACCACCCGGCACCCGATGCTCGACCCGCGGCTGTTCCGCAACCGCCGGTTCGCGGCCGGCACGCTGTCGATCGCGCTGCAGTTCTTCGCCTTCTTCGGCTTCATCTTCGTCCTCATGCAGTACCTGCAACTGGTGCGCGGTGACAGCGCGTTGAAGGCCGCCGTCAGCATGTTGCCGATGGCTGCCACGCTGGTGCCCGGCTCCCGGCTGAGCCCGCTGCTGGGCGCCCGGCTCGGGGCGCGGCGGCCCTGGGTGGCCGGCCTGGTGATGGCGGCGGTCGGTCTCGGGCTGTTCTCCCGGGTGGACGGCGCCACCCCGTACTGGCGGCTGGCCCTGATCCTGCTGCTGCTCGGGGCCGGCCTCGGCCTGGCGATGCCGCCCGCCACCACCGCCATCACCGACGCGCTGCCGCCCACCCAGCAGGCCGTCGGCTCCGCGATGAACGACCTCGCCCGCGAACTGGGCGGCGCCCTGGGCATCGCGGTGCTCGGCAGCATCCTCGCCGCCGGCTACCGCAGTCACCTGACGCTGCCCGGGTTCCCGGCCCGGGTCACCGAGGCGGCCCGCTCCTCGCTCGGCGCCGCCGCCGGGATGGGCGGCCCGGTGCTGGAGCACGCCCGCACCGCCTTCGTGGCCGGGCTGCAGGACGCGCTGCTCGGCGGCGCCGCGGTGGTGCTGGCGGCGGCGGTGGGCGTGGCCCTGTTGCTGCGGCGCACCGCGCGGTGAGGCCGGCGGGCAGGCCGCGCGGCCCCCGTGCCCCGCGCCGGGGCGCCCCCCCCCGCCGGGGCCGGACCGCGCTGCGGCGGGCCACCGGCGGGCATAGCCTGATCGGGTAGGAGCATTGGCGTGCTGCGTCCGGCAGGTCGCCCGTGGCGCGACGGGAACGCGGCTTCCTCCTGAGGAGCGTCCCGATGAGGTCGATCTTCCACCTGCACGACGACCCGGATCCCGGCCCGGCGGCCACGCCCGCGCCGTCCCCACCCTCCGCGTCGCCCGCGCCGTCCCCGCCCTCCGCGCCGTCCCCGGCCTCCGCGCCGGCCCCGACGCCCGGTCAGGACGGGGGCGGCAGACTCCCGTTGGTCTACGTGCGGGGGTTCGCGGGCGGCACCAAGGGGATCGACAAGCAGGTCGACGATCCGTTCTACGGCTTCAACGACGGCTCGACCCACGTCCGGGTCGGCGGTGACGGCGCCCCGCAGTACTACCAGTTCGAGAGCCCGTTGCTGCGGCTCTTCGCCCAGGACGGCTACCGGCCGCTGGTCTCCGGCGACCCGAAGGCCTACCTGCAGTCCCGCCCGGCGGGCAGCGTGCCGCCGGACACGGTCTGGATCCACCGGTTCTACGACGACTCCGCCGACACCTTCGGCAAGGACGCCGTGGACTTCCGGATCGAGAAGGCGGCCGAGGACCTCTACGACCTGGTCGAACTGGTGCTGTCCCGCACCGGCGCGCCGAAGGTGCTGCTGGTGGCCCACTCGATGGGCGGCCTGATCTGCCGGTGCATGATCCAGAAGATCTCCTACCTGCCGCGCGACGGCGCCCCCCGGACCCCGGGCAAGGAGCTGGTGGACAAGCTCTTCACCTACGGCACCCCGCACGGCGGCATCACCTTCGCCGTGGGCGGCGGGCTGTTCGACTGGGTGATGGAGACCTTCGGACCGGTCGGCTCCGACATCTTCTCGCCCGAGCTGATGTACGGGTACCTGCGGCGCGACGCCGTCTGGGGCGACACCCCGCCGCAGGGCGACGGCCAGGACGACTGGCGGCCGAACGTGATCCCGGCGGACGAGTTCCCGACCGACCGGATCTTCTGCGTGGTCGGCACCGACCCGGCCGACTACGGGATCTCCAGGACGGTGGTCGGCCACGCCAGCGACGGCCTGGTCGCGATCGAGAACGCCGCCGTGGCCGGAGCCCACCGCGCCTACGTGCACCGCTCCCACTCCGGCCGCTACGGCCTGGTCAACTCCGAGGAGGGCTACCAGAACCTGCGCCGCTTCCTGTTCGGCACCCAGCGCGTCGCGGTCGGGCTGGCCGGCCTGGAGCTGCCGGCGGCGGACGGGCCCACGACGGTGGTCTGGCAGGCCGAACTCCAGCTCTCCGTCCGGGGACTGCCGATCGTGATGCACGAGCAACTGGCCGCGCACTGCTGCCCGATCCAGCTGGCGGCGGCGCAGGACCGGCAGGCGGCCCGCCCCGACGGGGTGGTCCCGCTCACCACCGTCTTCCTGCTCGACCCGTCGATGTTCGCCACCGACCCGCTCGGCCCGCCGCCCGACCGCTGCCGCTACGCGCTGCACCTGCGGGTGGTGCGGCTGGAGGAGAGGCACGGCCTGCTGTTCTGGCAGGACCACCTCGCCCAGGCCGCCGACTGGGACGACGTCCTGGTGGTCGACGTCGGCCCGCGGGACGGCGCGGCCGGCGGGCCGCAGCAGCTGTGGACGGTGTGGAACTCCCGCCTGCCCGGCGCCATCGCCGACCACGTCGCGACGGAGGCGGACGCGCTCGGGGCGGACGGCGCGGTCGCGCTCCCGGACACGGCCCGGCGGATCCTGGGGGCGCGGGCCCGGCTGGTGCTGGAGGTCGGGCCCTGGGCCTGACCGGGCGTCAGGGGCCGGACGGGCCTGACCGGGCGTCAGGGGTACAGCGGCCCGACCCGGCGACGGACCCTAGGAGCGGAAGGTGCGCCGGTAGGTGTCCGGCGGAACCCCGACCGTGCGGTGGAAGTGGCGGCGCAGCGTGGTGGCCGTCCCCATCCCGGTCGCGGCCGCGATCCGCTCGATGCCGTCGTTCGTGGTCTCCAGCAACGCCTGGGCGTGCCGGATCCGTTGGACGAGCAGCCACTGCAGCGGCGTGGTGCCGGTGACCGAGCGGAAGTGCCGGCCCAGGTGGCGCGAGCTCATCCCGGCCTGCCGGGCCAGGTCCTCCACCGTCAGCGGCTGGTCGAGCCGTTGCAGCACCCACGGGAACAGCTCGGCGAGCGGGTGGTTCTCCGGGGCGGGCACCGGGGTGGTGACGAACTGGGACTGGCCGCCGTCCCGGTGCGGCGGCACCACCAGGCGGCGGGCCACGGTGTTGGCGACCGCGGCGCCGTGGTCGAGCCGCACCAGGTGCAGGCACAGGTCCATGGCGGCGGCCTTGCCCGCGGAGGTGAGCACGCTGCCGTTGTCCACGTACAGTACGTCCGGATCCACCGTCACCCGGGGGTAGCGGGCGGCCAGCGCGTCGGTGTGGGCCCAGTGCGTGGTCGCCCGCCAGCCGTCCAGCAGCCCGGCGGCGGCCAGCACGAACGCGCCGGTGCAGAGCGAGGCGACCCGGGCGCCGGCCTGGTGGGCCGCGCGCACGGCGTCGACCAGGTCGGCCGGCGGCGCCACGTCCACGTCGGCCCAGCCAGGGACGATCACCAGGTCCGCGGCCGCCAGGTGGTCGAGTCCGCGGTCGGGCTCCAGCCGGAACCGCTCGACCCGGACCGGACCCGCCCCGCAGACGGCCAGCTCGTACCACGGCCCGGTGCCCAGCGCGGCCGGGCGCGAGCCGAAGACCTCGTGCGCCAGGGAGAGTTCGAAGTGCAGCATCCCGTCGGTGACGGCCAGGGCGACTGAAACCATGTCCGGAATTGTACGAGCCGTGTCGTTCCGGACACTCACCGGCCGGCCGCCCGGGCCACCAGGATGGTGGCAACGGGAAGCGAACAGGAAAGAGGCAGGACGATGGGACAGACGGTCGCGGTCTTCGGCGCGTACGGGCACACCGGGCGGTTCGTGGTGGCGGAGCTGCGCGCGCGGGGCTTCCACCCGGTGCTGGTCGGCCGGGACGCCGGCAAGCTGGCCGCGCTGGCGGCCGAGCACCCGGGCAGCGAGGCGCGACCGGCCCCGGTCGAGGACGCGGACGCGCTGGACCGCGCGCTGGCCGGTGCCGACGCGGTGATCAACTGCGCGGGGCCGTTCGCCAGTACCGTCGCCCCGGTGGTCGAGGCGGCGCTGCGCGCCGGGATCCCCTACGTGGACGTGGCCGCCGAGATCGAGGCCAACCTGGACACCTTCGCGCTGTTCGCCGACCGCGCCCGGGCCGCGGGCACCCTGGTGGTCCCCGCGATGGCCTTCTACGGCGGCCTCGGCGACCTGCTGGCCACGGCCGCGGCCGGCGACTGGACGGCGGCCGACGAGGTGCACATCGCCTACGGCCTGAGCAGCTGGCACCCCACCCCGGGCACCCTGCTGTCCGGCGCCGTCTCCCGGGAGCGGCGCGGCGACCGCCGACTGCGCCACACCGGCGGCCGGCTGACGCACCACCAGGACGAGCTGCCGGCCCTGCAGTGGGACTTCCCCGCGCCGCTGGGCAGCCGCCCGGTGCTCGGCGAGTTCGCCATGGCGGACATCGTGACCGTGCCGAGCCACCTGTCCGTCACCGACCTGCACAGCTACATGACCGTCGAGGCGGTCCGGGACCTGACCGCCCCGCAGGCGACCGCGCCGGTCCCGGCCGACGAGCAGGGCCGCTCCGACCAGACCTTCCTGGTCGACGTGGTGGTGCGGTCCGGCGGGGAGCAGCGCCGGGCGGTGGCCCGGGGCCGGGACATCTACGCCGTCTCCGCACCCCTGGCGGTGGAGGCGGTGCACCGCATCCTCACCGGGCAGACCCGGGCGGTCGGGGTGGCCGCCGCCGGTGCGGCCTTCGACCCGGTCGACTTCCTGCAGGCGCTCGCCGGCCACCTGACCGTGGAACTGACCGGCTGAGGTCGGGTCGTAGGATCGGGTGGCACGTCCGGGCCACCGAGGGGGAGCAGCATGACCGAGCAGGCGTTGGAGTTGTTGCGGGCGGCCGGGGCCGCGACCATGGAGCACCCCGGCGGCACCCTGCTGGCCCACCTGCGGCGGGTCGCCGCGCTGCTCGCCGACTGGGGCGGACGGCCGGCACTGGTCTGCGCCGGGCTGTGCCACGCGTGCTACGGCACCGACGGGTTCGCCACCGCGCTGCTGCCGCTGGACCGGCGGGACGAGCTGGTGCGGGCGATCGGGGCGGACGCCGAGGCGCTGGTGCACTTCTACGCCTCGTGCGACCGCCGGGCCTCCTATCCCGCCCTGACGGCGGACGAGCCCGGGTTCACCGACCGGTTCACCGGCACCCGGTTCCGGCCGACCGCCCAGCAGTTGCGCGACTTCGCCGAACTGACGGCGGCCAACGAGCTGGACATCGCCGCCGTCAGCCCGGAGCTGCGCGAGCGGTACGGCCCCGCGCTGCTCGGGCTGTTCACCCGCTGGCGGCCGCTGCTCTCCGACCCCGCCTGGCAGTACTGCCAGGAGGTGCTGGGCTGAGCCCGCCGGCCGGTCGGGCCCGACGGCCCGTCAGGGCTGCGCCGGACCACCGAGCTTCGGTGTCGGCACGGGCGCGGCGGCGCCGACCAGGACCACCAGTTCGTGGCCGCCCGGGTTCGTCTGGACCGCCGCGGTGCGCCAGTTGTTGACCAGCCAGACGTTGCCCGAGGGATCGATCTGCAGGCCGGTGTTGCGCTCCAGCCCGTCGCTCGGGTAGCCGGTGTCGGGCGGGGAGATCGGCTGTCCGGTGCGGTACCCGGGCGGGCAGGCCGACAGGTCGGTGCCGCACAGCCGGGCGACCCGGTGGCCGCCGAAGTTGGCGACCCAGACCGTGTCGTCCCCGTCGACGGCGATGCCCCAGGGCAGGAACAGGCCGCCGTTGGTGAACGGTTCGGCGGCCGGGGTGCCGTCGGGCGCGATCAGCGTCACCGAGGCCCCCGGGCGCGGACCGGACTCGCCCGCGACGGCGTCCGCCAGGTCGGCCGGCGTGCTGTCCGCGCAGGGCACCGGCAGGATCCCGCTGTTGCTGACCCAGGCGTAGCCGCGGCTGTCGGTGGCGACGGCGAGCGGGCGGCGCAGGCCGCCGCCGGTGACCGTGCCCTGCGGGGCGCCGTCCGGGCCCAGCACCGCGACGCTGTCGCTGCCGTTGCCCGTGACCCAGAGCCGACCGGCGGGATCGACGGCGGCGCCGAACGGCTTCCGCACGCCCGGGGCGGGCACCTCCTCGGCCCGGGCGGCGTCACCGTCGGGGATCCTGGTCACGCTGTCCGCGCCGCAGTTGGCGACCCACACGGTGCCCGCCCGGTCGGCGGCCATGCCCTGCGGCTGGGCGATGCCGCCCCGGCGCCAGCCGGTGCGCGGGGAGAGCGCGGTGCCGTCCGGGGCGAACTGCGACAGGCTGCGCTCCAGCGGGGTCGGGTCGATCGGGCAACCGGAGCCCTGGAAACCGAAGTTGGCCACCCAGGCGGTGCCCTTCGCGTCGACGGTGACGCCGAACCCCGCGCCGTACAGGCCGCCGCCCGGGTACGGCGCCCCCGGCGCGTCCCGGCCGGCGGGGGTGAACTCGAGCACCGCGCGGCCGCCGCAGACCGGGACGGCGGGATCGGCGCCGTAGCGGTAGTTGTTGCTCACCCAGGCGTTGCCGTCCGCGTCGAAGGCGATGTTGCCGGGGCCGTCCAGCTCGTGGCCGTTGCCCTCGTAGCGCAGCGCCACCGTCCAGGCGTCGGGCGCGGCGGGCAGTGCGGGCAGGTAGCTGGGCGTGGTGGCAGCCAGCGCGAACAGTTCGGCGGCGTGGTGGCCGGGGGCGTGGGCGATGTCGACGGCGGCCAGCAGGGTGTCGCGGGGCCGGTCGCCGCCCGGGGGCTGCGCCAGGTCGAGCAGGCGGTCGCAGGCGCCGCCGGTGACGCAGGCGGCGAGCAGGTCGGCGAGGGTGTTGAACTCGGCCCGGGTCGAGGTCAGGTCGCCGTTGGGCGGGGCGGCCAGCAGCGGCGCGACCTCCCCGGTGCCGGTGTCGGCCAGGTTGTGCGCGACCGCGGCGGCGTTCTGCAGACCGGGGTGGCTGCCGGAGACGCCGCCCGGACCGGTGAACCGGGCCAGCGCGTACGCGACGGCCACCGTGGTCCGCTCGTTGACCACCAGCTCGGGCGGCAGCTCGGCGCCGCCGAGCACGGCCGCCAGGACCACCGGACCGGTCGGCCGCCCGCCGGTGTGCCGGCCGGACCCGGAGCGGGAGAGGTCCGCGAGCACGTAGAGCACCGCACGCGGGTCGGCCGGCGGTCGGTAGTCGAGGGTGAATCGCCCGTCCTCGCCGCTGCGGGTGCGGGCCAGCACCCGCGGTGCGCTCCCCGCGCCGTCCCCGGCCCGGTAGAGCGTCACCTCGGCGCCGCCCAGCGGGGTGTCGGCGCTGCGGACCACGCCGCACTGGTCGACCCGCGGCCGGCCGTCGGCCGCGGGCACCGCCGCGTGCGAGGGCCCGGCGGCGAACTGGGCCAGCAGGGCGGCGGTCAGCAGGACGCCGTGGCGTCGGCGCATGGGGGCTCCGTTCGGTCGCGCGCGGGACGGCGGCCGGTCCGGGGCCGCCGACCTCCTACCTGCCACAGCTCCGGGCCGCCCGCGCGCGACTGGCCGGAGCGGGCCGCGGAAGATGCCCGGGATGGGCGAGGCGGTTGGCCGCAGCCGGGTCCTGACGGAACATCAGACGATCGGACCCGGACGGAGCTCCGTAGGCGTAGGATCGGCGCCCATGGTTGACTTCTACCCTCCGACCAGTCCCTACCGCACCGGGTACCTCGACACCGGAGACGGCAACCGCATCTACTACGAAGAGCTCGGCAACCCCGACGGCAAGCCCGCCCTCTACGTGCACGGCGGACCGGGCGCCGGCTCGCCGCTGCGGCCCACCCGGGCCTGGGACCCGCAGGCCTACCGGCTGGTCCGCTACGACCAGCGCAACTGCGGCCGCAGCACCCCGCACGCCAGCGACCCGGCGGCGGACATGAGCCGCAACACCACCCGGCACCTGATCGACGACATCGAGCTGCTGCGCGAACACCTCGGCGTCGAGCGCTGGTTGCTCAACGGCGCCTCCTGGGGCTCGACCCTGATCCTCGCCTACGCGCAGGCCCACCCCGAGCGGGTCAGCGAGGTGGTGATCCAGGCGGTGACCACCACCAGCCCGGCCGAGACCGAGTGGCTCTACCGGGGCGCCGGGCGCTTCCAGCCCGAGGCCTGGGACCGGTTCCGCGACGGCGTGCCGGCGGCCGAGCGCGACGGCGACCTGCTCGCCGCCTACGCCCGCCTGATGGAGCACCCCGACCGGGCGGTCCGGGCCCGGGCCGCGGTCGACTGGCTCGCCTGGGAGGACGCGGTGATCTCCGGGGAGCCGCACGGCATCCCCGGCATGTACAGCGACCGCGACGCGGACGCACAGATCGCCTTCGTCCGGATCTGCGCCCACTTCTTCAGCAACGGCGCCTGGCTGGACCCGGACCAGCTGCTGCGCAACGCCCACAGGCTGGCGGGCATCCCCGCCGTCCTGGTGCACGGCAGGTACGACATGGGGGGCCCGCCGCAGACCGCCTGGGAGCTGGCCAAGGCCTGGCCCGGAGCCCGGCTGCACATCATCGACGACGCCGGCCACATCGGCAACGACGCGGCCGGGCAGATCATCCGCGACGCCATCGAGGAGTTCAAGAAGGACTGAGGCTGCGCGGCGCACCCCACCGGGTGCGCCGCGGCAGCGCGGTTCAGCGGATCCGCCGGAAGACCCGCCCGCCGATCCGGAGCTGCTCGGGCTCCGAGGGGTCAGCGGGTCTGGCGCAGGGCGACCAGGCGGTGGTCGGCGCCGATCAGGTAGAGCACGTCGTCCGAGACCACCGGGGGCTGCCCGGCGTCGTCCCCGCCGGCGTAGGTCCAGGCCACCGAGCCGGTGCGGGCGTCCAGGGCGCGGACCCGGTGGTCGCCGCTGCCGACCACCAGGGTGCCGTAGTCCGTGGGGGTGGCGGCCGCGGCGACCGCGCCACCGGTCGCGCGGTGCCACCGCGGCGTGCCGGTGACCGCGTCCAGGGCGTACAGGGTGCCGTCCCGGCCGCCCTCGAACAGCAGGCCGTCGGCCACCGCGGGGCGGGCCGTGAACGCGGAGCCGCCGGTGAAGGTCCAGGTGACGCTGCCGGTGTGGGCGTCCAGGGCACGGACGGTCCGGTCGTTTCCGCCGACATAGACGAGGTCGGAGACGACGGTCGGCGGCGCGGAGATCGGCGTGCCCGCGTCGAAGACCCACTTCTGGCGGCCGGTCGAGGTGTCCAGCGCGTACACCCGGCCCGATTCGGCGGTCACGTAGAGCGTGGTGCCGGGCGCGGCGGTCGGGTAGCCGGTGCTGCCGATCGGCTGGGACCAGAGCGGCTCGCCGGTGAGCGCGTCCAGGGCGTAGACCCGGCCGTCGGAGCTGCCCGCGTACAGGGTCTCGCCCAGCACGGCCGGGGTGGTCCGGACCGGTCCGCCGGTGGCGAACTCCCACCGGGTGCTGCCGTCGGAGGCGTCGACGGCGTAGAGGGTGCGGTCGCCGTCGCTGGTGTAGAGCATGCCGTAGCCGAAGACCGGCGTGGCGAGGGTGTGGCCGGGGCCCGCCGTCGCGTCCGACACCCACCGGGCGGTGCCGGTGGCGGCGTCAAGCCCGTACAGGTGCCCGTCGGCCGCGGGCAGGTAGAGCGTGCCGTGCTCGACGGCCGGGGCGGCGGCGGCATCGGCGTCGCCGGTCCAGATCGGCTTGACGTGGGTGTAGCGGGCGGCCGCGTCGGCGCTGTGGCCCGACAGGGCCTGGTACAGGGCGGCGGTGGCGGCGATCAGCGCTGCGCCGACCGCCAGCGGGACGCGTCTTCGGCGCAGCCAGGAGGGAGCGGTGTCCAGCTCGCCCTGGGCGAGCACGTCGGAGCGGAGGCCCGGGCCGGGTTCCACCGCGGGGCGCGGATCCGGCGCGGCCGGGTCCCCGTGCGCACCGGACCGGCCTGCCGACACTCGTCCCACCGCTGAACCCCCACCGACGTCGTTGTACGGTGCGGGCATCGTAGTGGTCCGGAGCGGGAGTTGACGGCCGATCGGGCGGATCCGGTCAGCCGCTCCGCTCGCCCCGGGGGTCCTCGCGGCCTGCGTCCTGGTACTCGACGCTGCGCTGCGGCTCCCAGAGCGCCAGGTACTGCTCGATCTCCTCGGGCGTGCAGCCGGGGCAGACCGGAGGGCCCGGCATCGCGATGCGCATCGGCCAGGCCTGCAGGAGCAGCTCGTCGCGCACCAGGGCCCGCGCGCACCGCGGACAGGTGCCCCACGGTGGGTCGCGGTGCGGCGACGAGTCCATACCTGGAGGGTAGTCCACCGCCGGATCCGTGACCCGAGCCACCGGTGCCGGGCGGGGCCGCGGGTCGGGAGCGGCCGAGGGGCGGAGCGGTCAGGAGCCGGGCGGCAGTTCGAGGACCTCGCAGCCCGCGTCGAGGAGGCGGGCCCGGGCCGCGAGGGCGGCGTCGTCCTGGATGGCGAAGACCCACAGGCCGGGGACGAAGACGACGCGGTACTGCCGGGCGGTGACGGCGGCGACCAGGGCGTCCAGGCTCGGCCGGGCGCTGCTGGACGCCACGCCGTTGTCGAGGAAGACCGTCGGCTCCCAGTAGCCCCAGCGCCGCGCGAAGGTGAAGAGCGCGGCCGCGAGGTCGCGCATCTCCCAGGGGTCGTACGGGAAACAGCGCAGGTAGCAGGCGGCGGCCGGACGCGTGGCGGCCAGTGGGTACGGACGCGCGGCGGGGATCGGCGCCTCGAAGGGACGTGCGGAAGCCGTGGTCATGGGGGTTCGGCCCTCCCGGCGGTTGGTGCCCCGGGCGCCTGCGGCGGCGTCCGGTGATGCGGTGCGGTGTGGCGACGAACCCCAGCCTCCCGCTGCGCACGCCCCGCGCCATCGCACGTCGGCTCGGTTCCCGGGCGCCGAACTGGTGAGGCCGGCATCAACCGTTCGATCGATGCCGCCCGACCCCGGTCGGACCGGGGAGCCGCCCGCGCAGTGGACCGTCGTGCCGTGTCGCCGTGGGTCGGCGCACCGGGCCCGGCACCGTGACGGCGCGGCCCACCCCCGGAGGGCGGGCCGCGCCGTGGGTCCGACGTGCCGTCAGGCGGGCAGGTTCCACTTCTGGTTGGCGTTGCCGGAGCAGGACCAGATCTGGACCTGGGTGCCGGGCGTGGTCGACCAGCCGGTGTCGTCCAGGCACTTGCCCGACTGCGGGTTGAGGAGCGCGCCGTTGGCCTGCGGCTGCCACACCTGGGCGCCGGTGCCGTTGCAGTCGTACAGGTCGACCGCGGTGCCGTCGGCGGTGCCGCCGCCGTTCACGTCCAGGCACTTGCCCAGCACCCGCAGCGTCGCGTCCGATCCCACGGTCCACTGCTGCGCGGCCGTCCCGTTGCACGTGTACACCTGCACCGGGTTGAAGTTCGCCGACGACGCCGACCGGTCGTCCAGGCACAACCCCCCGTACCCCACCACCTGACCGGTGCGGGAGCCGCCGCCGCCACCGCCGCCGGACCCGGTGACGGCGTTGAAGGTGGACGCGAACTGGTACTGGCTCTGCGAGGTGCCGCTGCAGGTGTCGGAGAGGGTGCCGTTGCTCGCGCACGCCTTGTCGCGGCCGAGCGCCCAGTAGGCGAGCTCCTGGATGCCGTTGGCCTTGGCGAAGTTCTCCAGGGTGCCGGCGTCGCCGGTGGTGAAGACCTCGTTGGTGGAGTCGTTGACGCCGATCATCGGCGTGTTGCCCTCCATCGCCCACAGCTGGGCCGAGCTCTTGCCGGGCCAGACCTGGCCGAGCTGGCCGTGCAGGGCGTTGGCGGCGCTGATCGCGGCCTGGCCCATCTCCTCGTTGGGGCCGTAGTCCATGGTCATGATGTTGACCAGGTTGACGTTCAGGCCGTGCGAGGCGGCGTTGTTGAGCAGGCTCATCGAGTCGGAGAGCAGGCCGCCGGTGTCGACCGGCAGGGTGTAGTCGACGCTCAGGGTGCGGCCGCGGCCGGCGTAGTAGGACTGCAGGTTGGCGAGCGCCTGGTTGCGGCGGTCGTTGGCGGCCGTGTCGTCCAGCGTCGCGCCCTCCACGTCGAGGTCGACCCGGGTCAGGTTGAGGGTGTCGATCACGCGCTGGTACTGGGTCTGCAGGGCGGAGACCGAGGTGCAGGCCTTGGCCAGCTCGGTGCCGGCCGCGCCGCCGAAGGAGACGATGGCGTCGCCGCCGGAGGCCCGCAGGGTGTTGATCGCGCCGGTCCAGCCGGCGTCGGAGATCGCGGTGCTGCCGTTGAAGGTGGCGTTGCAGCCGCCGCCGTCGATGACGAAGGCGAGCGTGTAGTACTTCAGGCCGGTCGCGGCCTCGGCCGAGGCGATGGCGCTCGGCGAGTTCCAGGTCTCCACGTAGGGCGCGGCGTACTGGGCCGGGAAGCCCGGGCCCGGGTTGGCCGCGGCCTGGGCCTGGGGGGCGGCCAGCAGCAGCGCGGAGGCGACGGTGAGCAGGGTGGCGGACGGGACGCAGGCACGCCGAAGGCGCATGGCAACTCCATGGGGGGATGGCCGGGACGGTGTGGGGGCAGCGCGGCCGAGCAGGGCGGAGTCAACTAGACCCGATGACGGGGCGTCAAGTCTTCAGAAGCCAAAGTGTGGTGCGAGGGAACTGTGAGATATGTCCGAGGTGTGTCCTGACCTGTGTGTTCAACAAGTGATCACAGGAGAGCGTTCTCCCGGATTGGGCGGGTGCGGCCATCTCCCTCGAATCCGCATCGGTCCACCATGTTGGCGGATCGTGGATTGGTTTAGACCAAATGCCGTCAGATCCCTTGACGGGGCCATGGCTTCAAGAGTTCAATCGGCGCACCCCCACATCCCCGTACCGGAGGACCCGTCATGTCCCCACGCCACCACCGCTTCGGCCGAACCGGGCCCGGGCCGCTCGCCGTCGCCTCGGCCCTGCTCCCGCTCGCCGCCGGGGCCCTCGTCCTGGCCCCGGCCCCCGCCGTCTCCGCCGCCACCGCGGCCGCGCCGGCCACCGGTCAGGTGGTGGGGTACGGGGGGTTGTGCCTGGACGACCGGTCGGCGTCGTCGGCGAACTTCAACCCGGTGCAGGTGTACACGTGCAACGGGACGGCCGCGCAGCAGTGGACCGTGGGATCGGACGCGACGCTGCGGGTGCTGGGCAAGTGCCTGGACGTGAACGGCGGCGGGACCGCCGACGGCACCGCGGTCGACCTGTACGACTGCAACGGCACCGGCGCCCAGGTGTGGCAGCCGCAGGCCAACGGCGCGCTCCTCAACCCGCAGTCGGGCAAGTGCCTGGACGACACCGGCTGGTCGACCACGCCCGGCACCCAGGTCCAGATCTGGTCCTGCTCCGGTACCGCCAACCAGCAGTGGACCCTGCCCACCGCCACCGCGCCGAACAACCCCTTCGGCCCGAACGTGCTGGTCTTCGACCCCTCCCAGTCGACCGCGGCGATCCAGAGCCAGCTCGACCAGATCGACAACCAGCAGCAGTCCAACCAGTTCGGCGCCAACCGCTACGCCGTGCTGTTCAAGCCCGGCAGCTACAACGTCAACCTCAACGTCGGCTACTACACCCAGGTGCTGGGCCTCGGCCAGTCGCCGGACGACACCACGATCACCGGCGGCCTGAACTCCGACGCCCAGTGGAACGGCGGCAACGCCACCGAGAACTTCTGGCGCGGCGCGGAGAACCTGGCCGTCGCCCCCGCCTCCGGCACCACCAAGTGGGCCGTCTCGCAGGCCTCCCCGATGCGCCGCACGCACCTGCGCGGCAACCTGGTGCTGGACGACAACGGCGGCTGGTCCAGTGGCGGCTTCCTCGGTGACGCCAAGGTGGACGGACAGGTCAACTCCGGCAGCCAGCAGCAGTGGCTCTCCCGCAACGACGAGTTCGGCAGTTGGACCGGCGCCAACTGGAACATGGTCTTCGTCGGTGACAACGGCGCCCCGGGCCAGAGCTTCCCGAACCCGCCCTACACCACGGTCGGGCAGACCCCGACCCAGGTGGAGAAGCCCTACCTGACCGTCGACGGGGCCGGCACCTACAGCGTCCAGGTCCCCGGCCGGCGCAGCAACACCCAGGGCACCGACTGGAGCTCCGGCCAGGCCGCGAGCGGCACCGCGCTGCCGCTGAGCGCCTTCTACATCGCCACTCCGGCCGACACCGCCGCCACCCTCAACGCGGCGCTGGCGGCCGGCAAGAACCTGATCTTCACCCCGGGCGTCTACCACCTGAACGACACCCTGCGGATCAACCGCGCCGACACGGTGGTGCTGGGCCTGGGCCTGGCGACCCTGGTGGCCGACAACGGCGTCACCGCGATCTCCACCGCCGACGTGGGCGGGGTCCGGATCGCCGGCCTGATCGTGGACGCCGGCACCACCAACTCGCCGACCCTGGTGCAGATCGGCCCGGCCGGCGCCGGCGCCGACCACTCGGCCGATCCGACCGTGCTCTCCGACGTCTTCTTCCGGATCGGCGGCGCCGCGGTCGGCAAGGCCACCCAGACCCTCCAGGTCAACGCCAACAACACGATCGGCGACGACCTGTGGCTGTGGCGCGCCGACCACGGCAACGGCGTCGGCTGGACCAGCAACACCGCCGCCAACGGACTGGTGGTCAACGGCGCCGCCGTCACCATGTACGGCCTGGCCGTCGAGCACTACCAGCAGTACCAGGTGCGCTGGAACGGCAACGGCGGGCGGACCTACTTCTACCAGTCCGAGATGCCGTACGACCCGCCGAACCAGGCCAGCTGGACGAACGGCGGCAGCAACGGCTGGGCCAGCTACCAGGTCGCCCCCGGCGTCACCGACCACCAGGCCTGGGGCCTGGGCGTCTACTGCTACTTCAACGTCAACCCGAGCACCGTGGCGGACCGCGCCATCGAGGTCCCGAACACCGCCGGGGTCAAGCTGCACGACAGCATGGACGTCTCGCTCGGCGGTACCGGCACCATCACCCACATCGTCAACTCCACCGGGGCGACGGTGCGCAGCGGGTCCACGGTGGCCGACCTGGTGAGCTACCCGTGACGGTCCGTCAGGGCGTGAGCCAGGAGTACTGAGCGCCTTCCGGGACCGGGACCCGGTCCGCGGTCAGCGGGTGGTCCCAGATCCGGACCTCGGCGATCGACCCGTTCCAGAAGTCGACCCAGTGCGACTTGTACCGGGCCCGGCCCAGCTCGACCGGCCCGCCGGAGGCCAGCACACCGGAGACCGGAACGGTCTGGGCCAGGGTGCCGTCGACGTACAGCGAGATCGAGTGCGCGCCGGCGTCGTAGACGCCGGTCAGCGCCGTCCACCGCTCCGGCTCGGCCGGGGCGGTGGACAGCGCCATCACGTCCTTGCCGGGCTCCGCCGCCGTCTGCACCTTGAAGACCCAGCGGTTGCGGGTGGCGGCGGAGGAGTCCTCGCGGCCCAGGTAGAAGGAGAAGAACGCGTCACCGCCCTGCGAGACCGCCGCCTTCGGGTCGGTGGCCGCGTGGTTGAGCACCACGGCGGAGACGGTGAAGCCGTGCGAGGTGTCGACGGCCCCGTCCTTGGACTCCGCGTACCCGTCCGAGTGCCCGGGCAGGGTCAGCACCGGGCCGGTCCGGCCGTCGACCGGGGCCACCTGCGCGGTCCGGCTCAGGTGCAGGCCGGTCGGCGGGGCCGTCGGCCTGGGGGAGCCGGTGGCGGACGTCGACCCGCTCGGCGCGGCCGGGGCGCCGGAGGCGGTCCGGTGCGGATCGCCGCCGGGCCCGCCCGACCGCAGCACCAGGACGGCGGTGGCCGTGCCCGCCACCGCGAGCGCGGCCAGCGCGGCCAGCCCGATCCGCAGCCGCCGCCGGCGCGCCGCCGCGCGCTCGGCCAGGTCGGCCAGCGCCGCCCAGTCGGGCGTGGCGGACCCCGCTCCGTGCGGATGACCCGGTGCGTCCCAACCGTTGCTCATGTGCACTCCCGTTCCCCCGAATGATTCGCGCGAGAACTCTAGGCGCCGGCGGCCGCACGGTCCGCACCCGGGGCGGTCGTCGGTTGAACTGCCGTGCGGCACAGGCATACTGGTGCGCGACGCGGCCACCCGCCCGCCCCCGGACCCGGAGGAATCCATGGCAGGTACCCCCTCGCTCGACGGCTGGGACATCGCCCGGCTCGACGGCGACGACTCGCTGCCCTGGATCCCCTGGGGCTCGCAGGGCAAGGCCCGGGCCAGGATCGCCGCCCGCGCCGACGGCTACCAGGTGGCCGTCGTGGAGGCCGAACCCGGCTACCGGACCGAACCGCACGTGCACCAGCACGCCGAGTTCCTGTACGTGATCGAGGGCACCCTGACGAACCAGGGGCGCCGGATGACGACCGGCGACGTGTTCGCCGCCGCGGCGGGCTCCGAGCACACCCACTTCACCGCCGAGACCGCCGTCCGGTACCTCTCCGTCTTCCGGGTCTGACCGCCGGACGGTGCGGTCGCACGGCCGAAGGTCGAGACCTGCGCGACTTCGGTCGACGGTCCGGCGCGAGGCCTTCGACCGGTCACCTGCGGCCAGTACATTGACGGCTCGTGACAGAGGAGAGCACGACGCCGGCCGCGCCGGTGATCCAGAAGCGGTGGTGGCTGCCGTCCGCGGTGGCCGACGAGCTCGACCCCGGTGCGTCGCGCCGGTCCCGGCGGACGGCGCGGGACTGGGCGGTCGACTTCTGCGCCTTCGCGCTGGCCGCACTGATCGGGTTCGGCGGGAACCGGTCGGTGGGCCACCTGCCGGGCGTGCCGGACACCTGGGCCGTGGCCGACCAGGCGCTCGGCGTGCTGTCCTGCGTCGCGCTCTGGTGGCGCCGCCGCTGGCCGGTGGCGCTGGCCGTCGCGATGATCCCGATCGGGCTGGTGTCGAACACCTGCGGCGGCGCGCTGGTCGTGCTGCTGTTCACGCTGGCCGTGCACCGGCCGTTCCGGTACGTGGCCTGGGTGGCCGGCATCCAGTTGGCACTGACCCCGCTGTACGACTGGCTGCGCCCCGACCCCACCATGTCGTACGGCGCCAGCGTGGCGTTCGCCTCGGTGGTGATCCTGTCGATCGTCGGCTGGGGCATGTTCACCCGCTCCAAGCGGCAGTTGGTGCTCAGCCTGCGCGACCGGGCCCGGTCCGCCGAGACCGAGGCGCAGCTGCGGGCCGAGCAGGCGCAGCGGCTGGCCCGGGAGGCGATCGCCCGCGAGATGCACGACGTGCTGGCCCACCGGCTCACCCTGCTGAGCGTGCACGCGGGCGCGGTGGAGTTCCGGCCCGACGCGCCGCAGGCGGAGATCAAGCGGGCGGCCCAGGTGATCCGGGCCAGCGCGCACGAGGCGCTGCAGGACCTGCGCGAGATCATCGGCGTGCTGCGCACCGGTGACGCCGAGGAGCCGGGCCGTCCGCAGCCGACCCTGGCCGCACTGGACGGCCTGGTCGCCGAGGCCCGGGCGGCCGGCATGGAGGTGGTCCTGGCCCACGAGGTGGCCGAGCCGGAGCGGGTGTCCGCCTCGATGGGCCGCACCGCCTACCGGATCGTCCAGGAGGCGCTGACCAATGCGCGCAAGCACGCGCCCGGCGCGCCGGTCACGGTCCGGGTGGTCGGCGGGCTCGGCAGCGGCCTGGCGCTGTCGGTGCGCAACCCGGCGCCGGTCGGCCCGGTGCCGCACGTGCCGGGCTCCGGCCAGGGGTTGATCGGACTGAAGGAGCGCGCGCTGCTGGCCGGCGGCGAGCTGGACGGCGGCCCGGTGCCGGGCGGCGGGTTCGAGCTGCGGGCCCGGCTGCCGTGGTGACGAACGGTCCCCGGCGCCGGTGTGGTTGGGTGGGGCCATGACCCCGATCCGCGTGCTGCTGGTGGACGACGACCCGCTGGTCCGGGCCGGCCTGCGTCTCATGCTGGGCGGCACCGCGGACCTGGAGATCGTCGGTGAGGCCGCCGACGGCGGCGAGGTCGGGGAGCAGGTGGCGCGCACCCGGCCGGACGTGGTGCTGATGGACGTGCGGATGCCGGGAGTTGACGGCGTGACCGCGACCGAGCGGCTGCGGGAGAGTGCCGACCCGCCCCAGGTGGTGGTGCTCACCACCTTCCACGCCGACGAGTTGGTGCTGCGGGCGCTGCGGGCGGGGGCCGCCGGGTTCCTGCTCAAGGACACCCCGCCGGGCGAGATCGTCGCGGCGGTGCGCCGGGTCGCGGCCGGCGATCCGGTGCTGTCGCCCACCGTGGCGCGCCAGTTGATCAGGCAGGCGACGGCCGGCGGCACCGACGAGCGGCAGCAGCGCGCGCGGGAGCGGCTGGCCGGGCTCGCCGAGCGCGAGCGGGAGGTGGCGGTCCGGGTCGGCCGCGGGCTGGCCAACGCCCAGATCGCGGCCGAACTGTTCATGAGCGTGGCGACGGTGAAGGCGCACGTGTCGCGGATCCTGGCCAAGCTGGGGCTGACCAACCGGGTGCAGATCGCGCTGCTGGCGCACGACGCGGGGCTGCTGGAGCAGGACGGCGCCTGACCGGGCGTCGGGCGGCCGGACCGGGCCGCGGCGAACGCCGGGGGCGGGGCACGGGTTTGAGCGCGGGTGAGCAGTTCGGCCGGGCGGCGAACAAGGGATGCGCACAGGATTGACGCTGCGCGGACAAGTCTGGTTTTCTCGGAACACGGCGAGGCGCCCCCAGGCCCGGAATCAGCATTCGGCATTCCCAGGCCAGTTGGCGATCCCGGACGCTCCGATCCGCACCACCGGCCGTGGCCGTACCCCGCCCACGCGCCGGGCCTGCGGCGTGCTCACCGCTCTCCGTCACCTGCTCGACCGCACCGATCACCCCACCGGCGCGGCCCCATCGAGAGAGGACCCCCACCATGGGTAACTCCATGCTCCGCGGCACCACCCGCGCGACCCTGACCGGTGTCGCCGCCCTGTCCCTGGCCGCGGGTGCGCTGCTGGCCGTCGTCCCCCAGGCATCGGCGCAGCAGGCGCCGGCGGGTGCCGACGCCCAGGCGACCGGCACCGCGCGGCACGGCGTCATGCCGACGGTCGAGAAGGCCGCCTCGAACCGGGCGAACCCGGCCCTGACCAGCGCGAACACCCTCAGCTACGGCGGCGGCATCGGCGGCGTGGGCGTCAACGACGGCCACTCGAAGGTCTACCTGGTCTTCTACGGCACCCAGTGGGGCACCCAGGGGACCGACAGCAGCGGCAACGCCACCTTCAGCAAGGACACCTCGCACGTCGCCGGGGCCACCCAGAACATGTTCAAGGGCATCGGCACCGGCAACGAGAAGTGGTCCGCCGACCTGACCCAGTGGTGCGACGGCAGCGGCGTGAAGAAGGGCGCCACCACGTGTCCGTCCACCGCCAGCTTCGTGCCCTACCAGACCGGGGGCGTGCTCTCCGGCGTCTGGTACGACAACTCGGCGGCCTCGCCCAGCGCCGCCACCGGCCACCAGCTCGGGCAGGAGGCGGTCAAGGCGGCCGCCCACTTCGGCAACACCACGGCCGCGTCCAACCGCCACACCTACTACGTGATCCTCTCGCCGCACGGCACCAACCCGGACAGCTACTTCAACAACTACTGCGCCTGGCACGACTACACCGGCGACAGCACGCTGACCGGCGGCGCGGTGAGCTCGCCCTACGGCCCGCTCGCCTTCAGCAACCAGCCCTACAACACCGACATGGGCGCCAGCTGCGGCGTCGGCTTCGTCAACTCGCCCGGCACGCTGGACGGGTGGACCATGACCCTGGGCCACGAGTGGCACGAGATGATGTCCGACCAGTTCCCGGCGGGCGGCTGGACCAACGCGTCCTCGGGCGAGGAGAACTCGGACGAGTGCGCCTGGATCGCGGCCGGCCAGCCGGGCGGCGCGGCCAACGTCGCGATGGGCACCGGCACCTTCACCGAGCAGGCCAGCTGGTCGAACGACACCAACTCCTGCGCCATCACCCACGCGATCCTGCACTGATCCCGGGTCGGTCCGCGGGCTCCCCGCACTGACCCCCGGAC